>DAOVQV010000037.1 GCA_030628445.1 Phycisphaerae bacterium
CTGTAAGATGGAACTGTGAACCCTGCAGATCATCTGCGTGTCCCCTGCGACGAAAGGCACGACGATATCGTATCGGCCGCCCTCACCGAACGCAAGACGGAAGCCTCAAGAAGGTCGGCGCCCGCTGGCTCATTGTCGGGATATAGCTTCCAGCGGTCCCGCCGGCGTCTTGCTTCGCCTTACAGCGCCAGCGCCTTCAATACTTCGCTGATGCGCGTCGACCAGTCCACCTGCGCCGCGTACCGGATGCATGCGTCCCGGTCGTGCTGGCGCGCAAGGGTCATTCGGATCTCATCGACGAACTCTTCGGGGATTCTGCACAGCGCGGCTGGGGAGGCGATTTCCTTCAGTTCGTCCCATTCCGTCGCAACGACCGGCAGCCCGCAGGCGAGATACTCATAGAGTTCCAGCGGGTCAGTGGAATTAACCGCGTCCGGGTACCTGCGGACATCGTAGGGAATGATACCGACGTCGGCGCACTTGAGGTACGCGGGCAGCTCAGCGTAAGGACGCGAGCCCAGCAGGTGAACGTTGGGCCTGTCGGACAGCCGCTTGCGAGCTAAGCGGTCCGGGCCGATAAGCACAAAGGACACGTGGGGCAGGCGCTCGGCCGCGAAACTGACCAGCTCGAAATCGAACCGGAAATCCAACGCCCCGGCGTAGACGGCGATGGGCTTGGGGATCGAGGGATACTCTGCGGGGACAGTGTCCGAGCCCTCATTGAAATGCGCGAAATCGACCCCGTTGGGCAGATGTATCGCCTTCTTGGCCCCCATTTCCGCCACACGCCCCCCAAGGCCGCGCCCCGCGTACGTTACCAGATCGACCTTGCTGATAAGCTCACGCTGGCGGGCGGCCGCAAGGGGAGTGTACTTGTGGTCACCGGCGTTGTTATCCCCAAGCTGATAGACTCGCAGCCGGTGCGGCAGCGCGTCCAGCCAAAACGACTGGTTTATGCTCTCGATGCAGATCACATCCACGATACCGAATCCGGCGGCACCGGCCTTGCGCAGCACGTTCGGTAACGTCAGTCGACGCCAGTTGCGGCGCAGCCATTTGCTCCGAAGGAGCGGGACATTCTGGACGCTCAGCAGGGCGCCCGGGACGTACGCCCACAGCTTTCCCTCCAGGTCCCACCGGCCGCCGCGCCGATACAGGGACAATCGCCTGCCCAACTGCGATCTGCGGGAACGGAACACATGAAATGGAGTAATGGGTTCCGAGACGAACGCCACCGTCCAGCCGGCCTTTACGAAACCTCGTGCCAAATGATGGACGACCGTCTGGACTGGCGAGTCCCAGTAGTGACGAGCCGCAAAGAGGATTTTCGGGCCTACCGCATCCATGCCAGTCCATAGCTTACCATCTTGTCCCGCTCATACCAGTAGGATGTTGTCGAGTTGTCCTCGTCCGGCGCCGTCAGGCCGGGATCGACACTTCCCACAGCGACGCTACCCCGGAATCCGTCTCGGCGAGGTAGAGCACCCCGTCGCTGTAGGCGCTGCCGTGGAAGTAGACCTGCTCGTACTTGTCCGTGATCGGCCCGAGGTCTTCAAGCTTCCGGGACCGCGGGTCGTACCTCCCGACGTGCATCAGGGGGAATCCGCCGGTGAACAGCACCCGGCCGCTGTCATCCTCATCCAGACTCGTGACGCGGCCCCCTTCTCCGGCGATGCCGATCTCGGTTAACCGCAGCTCGCCTGGGTCGAACTTGTACAGCGTGCCGGTCACGGCCATGCCGACGTAAATATCGCCGGACGAATGGACCAGCCACTGGTCGATTCCCACGTTGCCATGGTGGCGAGGAACCGGCTTGTCAAGGTACGTTACGCCCAGCCGCTCGAGGTACCCCCTCGCCGGGTCGTACCGCAATACGCGGAGCTTCTCTTGGCAGTTCGAATCGATCCACGCGCCCCAGACCACCCCGTCGGGGGCGACGGTGAGATTGTGAAAGGCGTAGCGCGAGATCTTACCGTGGTCTTCGACGGTTCTTGCGTCGATGTCGGCGACGAAGAAATGACAATCGCCGATGGTGTGCCCGTAAGCTCTTGCGGCCTTGGGATCGACGACCATGGAGTGGACGTAATTGAATCGCTGGACTTTACCAACCTCGTCGATCCTGTCCGTCTCGGGATCGTAGGTCAGGATCTTCCCGCCGCCAAGCCACCGCATGTCGAACGATTGCAGGTCGGAAGGCTGGAGCTTATCGAGGTCGCGCGGCGCCAAGCCGGCGGCCTTACGCCGCCGGTCCGTCACGGCAGTGGTCGGATCGTCGCGAAAGCTGAATGGAATTCCGTCCCAGTTGGTCAGGATTCCTTCGCCGATGACCAATCGCCCGTCATCGAGCAGGCCGAGGGAGTTATGAATCTTGCCCAAGACGATCTGTGGGCGGTCGTCGATCCAGGGGAAGATGTCAACGGGCGGGGCAAATTGCTTCGTGGCGATATCGAACGGCACCAGACAATGTCGCCCGCCCGTCAGTCCGCACCATAACGTCTTGCCTCGCCGCACCAGCGACGTGATAGACAGCGCCTGCTCGTCGCCGTCGTAGACGTGTTCGATACCGTTCAGCGTCATCAAGTTGTACTCCCAGTTCAGCTAGGGTTCTTTCAGCGGGCTTCTGGCTGCCAGTTTCGCGGCTGCTTCGGCGAGGGCGAGCGAGTCGCGGCCGTTAGTCTCCGTGACACGCCGGGCGTGGGCGCTATTGCGGATATAGGCGATCTGGTCGGCCAGCAGGGCGCGGGCGCTGCGGGCATAGACGATCTGCTTGTCGTCGCCGGGGCAGTAGTCAAGTTGTATCCGCCGCGTCACGTTCCGGTGTTTTCCACGCCCGGTTATGCTGCCTTCCTCTCGTCCGTAGGTGGCGACCGTCCGGACCTCACAGCCCCGACAGCAATCGGCGAGTTTGGCGGCGCCGGCGTCGTCCACGGCCGCGTCCACGACCAGCTTCATCGGAATCCAGCCCTGCACGCGAATGTCGCCCATCTCGCAGATGATTCTGTGATCTGCACGGTCCATCGGCTTGATCTGATCGAAACCGTGGTAGTGGCTGACCAGCGCGCCCGTCTCGTGCCGCACCGTGCATGCGACGCGGTCCTCCTGGTTCGTGCCCGGACGTATCTCGGCGCAGGCGTCTATGACGGTCCCGGGGCCCAGCCAGTATTCGTACATGTCGAAAAAATGCACGCCGTGCTCGATGAATATCCCCCCCGAGATGCTCTTGTCCCAGAACCAATGCCCGTTGGGGAGGTAAGTATCGAACGCGCAGTTGGTCAGCCTCGCTGCAAGGGCCTTGCCCACGACACCCGAATTCAGGATCGCCTTGACCACCTCCGTCAAGCGGTTGTAGCGCAGTACGAAATTCACCGGTGCGATGACGCCGGCCCGCTCGGCGGCGGCGAGTATGTCGTCGGCTTGGTCTGTGTTGATCGCCAGCGGCTTTTCGCACAAGACATGCTTCCCGGCGGAGATGGATGCCATCGCAAGCTGGAAGTGACTTGAAGGCGGCGTGGCGATTTGGACGATGTCCACGCCGTCGGCAGTGAGCAGCTCCGCCGGGTTGTAAAACGCCGGGACGCCGAACCGACCGGCCGCCGCATCAGCGGCGGGGCGGGCGACATCGGCCACGCCCGCGATGCGAACCTCGTCCATCTGGCTGAACGCCTCAAGGCAGAACATCCCGAACGACCCGCATCCGATCAGTCCGAGTCCTAGATTATCTGTTTTGGTCATGTCCCACCAAACCAAAGCCCTGTTCTGGAGCCGCCTAGTTTGCGCGGCATGAAGCGGATGGGTCAAGTGGCGTCTTTCGAGCAGAGATGCGGAACCCAAGGCGCCGCCCTGGCTCTAGCCGCCCTGGGCGGCCCTTTCGGCGGCCTCGGCGAGAATCAAGGAGGCCAGGCCGTTTGCCTCCGTTACCTTTCTGGTGTGGTCAGGGTCGCGGATGTGGGCGATCTGATCGGCCAGCAGCGCGCGGGCGCTGTCGGCATAGAGCGATTGTTTGTCCGGAGTCGGACAATACTCCAGGCGGACGCGCCACGTAACGGACCGGGTCTTCCCTCGCCCGAGAAGATCGTCCCGCTGCCCACGGTACTGTTCTGTGGTCTCAATGGAGCAGCCAGGACAAGACTCGCTGAGCCTTACCGCGCCGGTGTCGTCGACCGCGCCGTCGATGATAACCCGTGTGGGAACCCAGTCTTTGATTAAGATGTCGCCCATCTCGCAGATGATCCTGTGGTCGGTGCGATCCATCAGCGCCACTTGGTCGAACCCGTGATAGTGGGTCGCCAACACGCTGGTCTCGTGGCGGACGGTGCAGGTGACGCGGTCTTCCTGGTTAGTTGGGGGGCGAGTCTCGGCGTGTGCGCTTATCACCTCACCGGGTCCGAGCCAGTATTCGTAGAGATCGAAAAAGTGCAGCCCGTGCTCGATGAAGATCCCGCCTGAGATGCTCTTGTTCCAGAACCAATGATCGGGCCTAAGCGGGGTGTCGCCGGCGCAATTGGTCAACCGAGCAGCAAGGGGCGCACCGAGGACCTCCGAATCGAGGATCGCTTTGACGGCCTCGGTTACGGGATTATAGCGAAGGATGAAGTTTACGGTAAGACACCGGCGGGCCTTGCGGGCTGCAGCGATCATCTCCTCGGGTTGGGGGGGCTTTACCGCCAGCGGCTTCTCACACAGCACATGCTTGCCGGCTTGAAGGGCCTGGATAACCGTGTCGTGATGGTAACCCGGTGGCGTGGCGACGTGGATGATATCGATGTCGTTGCGTGCAATCAGCTCGGCCGGATCGGGGACGACCTGGACGCCCAAGGAATCGCACAGCTTCCGGGCGTCGGGTCTTCGTGCGCGCGAGGCGGCCACGAGACGAACCTCGTCCATTGCGCTGAAGGCCTCAAGGCAGAACATTCCGAATGACCCGCAGCCGATCAGGCCCAACCCCAAAGGTTCATCTCTTGACACGACCCGCAACTCCTTTGCTTGGCAGCAAAGCTATTCGCCCGCCCCCGCTGCGTCAAGTCCCAGGAGCTTGACCGCCAACTACCCCACATGTGATACTCATGGTAACGAGCAAGCAAATACCGCGAGCCGGATACAGCGCTCCTGCCGATTGTATATAGCAGTGTAGCGCGGTGCGGCGCGGGGATGAAAGCTTATGCTGGCGGCAATAGGAAAGGTTTTCCTCAAGGCGATCGGCGGAAGTAGGAACGAGCGGGTGATCCGCAGCCGCATGGAGTTCGCCACCGAGCGGGTCAATCCGCTGGAACCTGAAATGCGGGCGCTTTTAGACGAGCAGATGCTCGTTCGCAGCATGGAATTGCGCCACCGCATCCAGCAGGGCGAATCCCGCAGCGAGATCATGCCCGAGGCCTTCGCGCTTGTGCGGGAGGCGTCGAGGCGAGCTCGCGATCACCGTCAGTTCGACGTGCAGCTGGTGGCCGGGGTCATCCTTGACGAAGGCTGGATCGCCGAGGAAGCCACCGGCGAGGGCAAAACGGTCGCGTGCTATCCGGCCGTCTACATGGCCTACCTGGAGGGACACAAGGTCCACGTCGTCACGACGAACGACTACCTGGTCAATCGCGACGCCGATTTCGCCGAACCGGTCTTCGCGCTGCTTGGTGTTACCGTTGGATATATTTCCTCGGACATGCCCGCCTACGGGCCCGAGGCAGATGTGCGCCGGGCCGCCTATGCGTGCGACATTACCTACGGAATGGCCAGCGAGTTCGGGTTCGATTACCTGCGGGACAACATGAAGATGTCGGTGGCCGATCAGGTCCAGGGCGAGCTGGGCTTTGCGATTATCGACGAGGCCGACAACATCCTTATAGACGAGGCGCGGACGCCGCTGATAATCTCGGGCCCGGCGTACGGTTCGGTGGAGCGGTACCGTAAGGCGGACGGCGTCGCGCGCGAGCTGATCCGCAAGAACCGATCGTACGATCAGATCAACCGCCGCGCTGAGGCGCTGAAGCGGGAGGTCAAGTCGTTGGAAGGAGCGGTCTCCAAGGCAAAAGGCGAGGGGGCGGAGGATGCACGCCGGAAGCTTGAGCAGACCCAGCAGCAGCTCGCCGAGGCCCAGAACGCGCTGGCGCGCGAGCTGAAGCACTATGAAATCGAGCTGGACAAGAAGGCCGTCCACATGACGCACGAAGGCGTCACGGCGGCTCAGGAGGCGGCCGGGGTCGGAAGCTTCTACGTCGGGGCCAACATGGAGTGGCCTCACCTGATGGAGCAGTCTCTGCGGGCGCATTTGGTCTATGAGCGGGACAAGGACTATGTCGTCCGCGACGGTAGCGTGATCATCGTTGATAGCTTCACGGGGCGGGTGTTGGAGGGCAGGCAGTGGTCCGACGGTCTTCACCAGGGCATCGAGGCTAAAGAAGACGTCCCCATTAAGCAGGAGACGCAGACGATCGCGACAATCACCTATCAGAACTTCTTTAAGCTCTACAAGAAGCTTTCCGGCATGACGGGTACGGCGATAACCGAGGCAGAGGAGTTCATGAAGATATTCGGGATGGACACTGCGGTCGTCCCGACACACCGGCCGGTGAATCGCGTCGACCATAACGACAAGATTTTCGCGGACGTGGAAAGCAAGTACGATGCGCTCGTCGAGGAGATAAACACCGTCAGCAAGTCGGGCCGGCCAGTCCTGGTGGGCACGACCAGCATCGAGAAGTCCGAGAGGCTCTCGGAGATGCTGACGCATCGTTACGGTATTGAACATCAGGTTCTGAACGCCCGGCCGGAAAATGCCGCCCGCGAAGCCGAGATTGTGGCAAGGACCGGGTCGCAAAGGCCGCTCAAGAAAGGTTCCAAGCAGATGGTCGGGACGGTGACCATCGCGACGAACATGGCCGGGCGCGGCACGGACATCAAGCTCGGACCCGGTGTCGTGTACGCCAAGTGCAAAGTCCCACCGGCCGAGAAGCTCGAACAGCTCGGCGTCGAGGCCGAAGACCTCTTTCCGCCTGGGACAACCAAATGCTGCCTACGCTGCCCGCAGTACGATCCCGCAACGAACTGCGCGCACTGTTTCAAACCGAAGATCGATTCGGACTTTCCTTTCCGCGGGCGGGAACAGTGCACACAGGAGGTCCCCTGCGGGGTGCATATCGTCGGTACGGAGCGGCACGAGGCGAGGCGGATCGACAATCAGCTTCGGGGCCGGTCCGGCAGGCAGGGCGATCCCGGGTCCGGGCGGTTCTTCCTGTCCCTGCGGGACGAGCTGATGGCGGTCTTCGCCGGCGAGTGGACGCTGAAGGTGCTGGGGTGGCTGGGGCTGCAGGGCGACGCGGCCATCGAGGACCGACGCGTCTCTAAGGGGATCGCGCGGGCACAGAAGAAGGTTGAGCAGCGAAACTTCGAGATCCGCAAGAACCTGCTCGAATACGACGAGGTGATGGACTACCAGCGCCACACCTTCTACGCCCAGCGCCAGCGGGTCCTGGAGGGCAGGGACCTGAAGGGCATCGTAACGGGGATGATCAGCGAGTCGGTGCGACGGGCCGTCGACGATTACCTCGACCAGCGCTACCCCCATCGCTGCATTGCCGAATGGGCCAGGCAGAACCTTCAGATCTCCATTGAAGACGATCAGATCAACGCTACCAGCATCGATGACTTACCCAACCTGGAGGACGACCTGCGCGATCGGGCGAAGGACGAGGCCGCCGGCGTCATTACCATTACGCTGGGCGAGTACATGGATGTAGACCTGGACAGGCGCGAGTGGGATCTTCGTGGGCTGTCCGGGTGGGCGATGAGCCGCTTTGACGTGAATCTCTCGCAAAACCAGCTTCGCAAGATGGACCCGCCCGAAGTCGAATTGGCTCTGATCGAAGCGGCCCGAGAGCGGATCGATCAGCTCGATTTGACCGGCGTGGTTGGTTATCTCGCCGAGGGTTTCGGCCCGGGGGCACTGGCGGAGTGGGCGGCCGGTAGGTTTAGTGTAACGGTTGATCCTGCCGATCTTGCAGGCGGCGTCGAGCAGGCCCTTGCGGTCCTGATGGAGAAGGTCGAGGCTGCCTACGGGCGGCGGGAGGTCGAATGTCCCGTCGAATACGCCATCGACATGACAATGGGCCAGGAGGGGACCGAAAACGTCTACGCGCTGGGCAATTTAGTTACCTGGGCCAATAGGAAGTACGACGCCCAGATGACGGTTGACGAGCTGCGCGGCGCAAAGCCGGACGAGATCCGCCAAAGACTCCTGGACCTGTCGCAGACTTATCTGCGTGGACAGCGGTTGGGGGAGGTTATCTCACGGGACATAGGGCCCGACCCGGACATCGAGCGCGCCATCCGGTTCGCCGGCGATCGCTTCGACACGCAGCTGGAGGCCGAGGACTTCGACTCCGACATCATGGGTAAGCTGATCTCGGTAGGGCGGGATTATCTGCGCCGCGAGATGACGGAGCTGGAGCGGTTCGTGCTGCTTCAGATCTTCGATAGTTGCTGGAAGGATCACCTGCTGGCGATGGACCATCTCAAGAGCGGGATCGGCCTGAGAAGCTACGCCGAGCAGGACCCGCGGGTAGCCTATAAGCGGGAGGGTTCGCGCCTGTTCCAGGAGATGCTCACCGGCATCCAGGACAAGGTCGCCGACATGATCTTCAAGGTCCGCCTGACGGCCGGGGCGGAGATGGCGAACGTCTATCAGGTCTCCAACCTTATCCACGAGCAGTTGACGGGCTACGACCACCTGGCCCAGGAGATGGCCCAGCGGCAACAGGCGGACGCAGCCCAGTCCCAAAGGGTCAAGACAATCGTCAGGGATGTGCCCAAGGTGGGCCGCAACGACCCATGCCCGTGCGGGTCGGGCAAGAAATACAAGAAATGCTGCGGTCGGGGCTTGTAGGACTTATGTTGGCGCATCAAATAGCCGAAGTATGAACTGACGGGGGTTAGGGAGGCCGGTCGGTATGGCTCGCGATCCCGTATCCCGGTGGCTTGGAAAGCGAAAGGCCCAAAAACTGGACGACTTGGCCCAGCGAGGGCGGTCTGCCGAGGATATCGACGCCGAGCGAGAACTGATCGAAAAGACCAAGAAGGTCGATCCGATAAAGGCGGATTCGGCGCCGGGGCGAAACGATCCGTGCCCGTGCGGTTCGGGTAGGAAATACAAGAAGTGCTGCGGCAGAAAGGTTTAGGCTGCGCTTGGGTGGCAGCGAGGGACGTGACCGATTGTCCCCGAATGTAATATGGTGGGAGAGATAAGATGACTTGGTGGGGAAAGCGATATGGGTTGGTGTTGTTGGCGGCGTGTTTGGCCGGTGTGCTTGGCTGCGCAGAGGCTCCGGAGCTGATGAACGTAGAGCGCCTCTCCGAGGTGCGGTGCTTGGCGGTTCTGCCCTTCGAGGATGGTCCGGGGGCGCAAGGCCGTAACTCCGGGAGGGCGGTAGCGGGGTTCTTAACTGCGGAGCTGACAAAGTGTCCGAAGTTTCGCATTATCGAGCGCACCAAGCTGAAGTCCGTGATGGACGAGCAGGACCTCCAGGTGACGGATATCGTCGACACGGAAACC
>DAOVQV010000020.1 GCA_030628445.1 Phycisphaerae bacterium
CGCCCGAAGCCAGGTCGGCTCGTCGAGCATATCTGGCCCTGGCCGAATTCAAAGGCGTCCCCACTCTGCGGACCGCCAAGGTCACTTCATGGAAGGCGCATTATCACGAGGATGATTTCCGACAGATGAGCCCTGCACAAGGCCTGGACATGAGGAATGAACCGACCATCGAAGTGACACGGTATCCGTTGTTCACTAAGTTTGATGGCGAAGACGTAGAGCAATTGCTGGCGGCGGCAAGAGCATTCGTCCAGTTGGCCTTCCCCGATGCCACCATTAGCAAGTAGATGAGTGAGCTGCCC
This sequence comes from Phycisphaerae bacterium, assembly GCA_030628445.1. GTDB lineage: Bacteria > Planctomycetota > Phycisphaerae > SM23-33 > SM23-33 > DAOVQV01. The sequence goes on from DAOVQV010000020.1 coordinate 303, forward strand.
GCGCGCGGATAATAGAGGGACGCTAACCAGTCGATCGCGAAATCTTCCTGCGCGTTGTGATGATCAATCTCACGGTCATCTGGCGTTCGATATTCCGTTTTCAACAGGGCGACGCCCGGTCTATAATGACCCAATCCGGGTGACTCGGGAGAGGCAAGATGAAACGGGACAACAAAAGGCTCGGTCTGTTTCCGGGAACGTTCGACCCAATTACCTACGGGCATCTGGACGTGATTGAACGGGCCGCCAAGCTGTTCGATGAATTGGTGGTGGGCGTCGGGGACAACCCCGCCAAGGCGTCGCTGCTGGACCAGCAGACCCGGGCGGGGATCGTCCGCCAGGCGGCGGGCGAGTTGTCCAACGTCCGGGTCGAGACCTTCTCGGGGCTTACGGTCGACCTGGCCCGGGCGCTGGGTGCGGCGGCGATCGTCCGCGGACTTCGCACCAGCGCCGACCTGAATGCGGAACTTCAGATGGCCATGACCAACCGGGCCGCAGCCGGGATTGAAACGGTCTTCGTCGTCACGGCGGCCGAATACGCCTACATCTCCTCCAGCCTGATCAAGCAAATCGCACAGAACGGCGGGGACATCTCGGGTATGGTTCCCCCGCAGGTGATACCCCACATCCAGCGGACACACCGCAGCAAGTAACCCCGCGATGCGGACGCCCGCAGTTAGAGCACCGGTTCGTCCGTCCGCCCCGGCGGAGCTCAGCGCACAACCCAACCACATGCGAGCCCACTAAAGTTTTTCCAGAAACGCCGTTACCCTACTGATTTGCGAAAAAAGCCGGCGTCAGGGGAGGGGAGCCTGACGCCGCCAATTAACTCGGTCAAAGGAGGGAGCTTGACCGAGGAGCCTCACAGTATGTATTGTATTTTTACATACAGACCCGATCCTTGTCAAGCATCGAATATCAAAAAAACTCCGGCGGCGACAAAAAAAATCCAGAGGCCTAACCAACATAGACACGCTGGTTTTTGATGAATTCCTCGACCGCCTCGGGAACGAGAAAACGAATCGACTTTCCCTCCCGGGCCCTGCGGCGAATCTCGGTGGAGGATATGTCAATCAGCGGGGTCGTAACTACCCCTTTCGACAGAGTTTGAGCCCTCTGTCGCCCCAATGGGCCCTCCAGCGACCCAAGGACCTGCTCCAACTGCCGATCCCACGGCGGCCGCAAGGCGACGATGATCTGGGCCTCGTCCAGCAGTTCGTCCACCCGACGCCAAATGGGCAAATCCTCCAGCATGTCCGCCCCGATAATCACAGACACATCAACACCCCCACCGCGGAGGCGGCGAAGCTGTCTGACCGTCTCCAGCGTATAGCTTGGTCCCGCCCGAGATATCTCCAGCTCGCAGATCTCGAACAACTTTTCACCCGCGATCCCCAGGCGCAGCATCTGGAGGCGCTGTTGGGCGGTTGCGTGGGCGGAATCTTTGTGGGGAGGGACCGCCGCGGGAACCAACATGACTTTTGGCAGCTCGAGTTGCTCGGCGATCGATCGCGCAACGATCAAGTGCCCGTTATGAACCGGGTCAAACGTCCCGCCAAACAGTACGATCCTATCAGTCATCAGCACTCCGCGCCGCCGCCGTAGCTGAGGCGCTTTCATTAGAACACAAACGCCGACGCCCTGAAAGCGGGCAGGTGTACGGTTCCCAGGTGCAATTGCGGATTGCCAATTCTCCACCCGACCCTGTACAATGGTACATCTGCAAACAGGAGTTCTTTTGATGCTTTTCGACCGAATCATCCCCTGGTGCGACGTGGACAAGGGCCCCGGCGGACAGGGCATTGAGCCCGAGGACGCATCGGGCTCCGGCGCCCGGGCGCAGCGCCCCGAGCTGCACGTACCGGCCGCGTCAAAAGGGAACACCAGAACATGACACCGGACCAGCACGCCCAACCCATTGACGAACAGGATGCCGCTAGCGGTAAAGAACTGAAGATCGAGCCCTACTTCCGCGCGGTCACCAAGGTCGGCGGGTCCGACCTGCACATAAAGTCCGGCACCGCCCCGCACATCCGAGTCGGGACTGTAATCCGAAGCGTGCGCCAGGATCCGCTCCCGTTCGAACAAGTCGCCGAGATGGCCCGGGAGATGATGAGCCCGAAGCAGCGCGAGTTCTTCGAGGCCAACGGAAACATAGACCTCGCCTACGAGATGCCCGGTTCCGACCGTTTCCGCCTCAACATCTATCGCCAGCGTGGGACTATCTCCATATCGGCACGGCGGGTCACAAAAGAGATTCCGGACTTTAAGACACTGAACCTACCGCCGATCCTCGAGCAAATCGCCAACTATCACCAGGGGCTGGTACTAGTGTCGGGGCCCACCAGCAGCGGGAAGAGCACGACAATAGCATGCATGCTGGAGCACATAAACAAGACGCGCAGCTGTCACATCGTCACGATCGAAGACCCGATCGAGTACCTTTACGAGGACAAGAGGGCGATCATCAGCCAGCGCGAGATCGGGATCGACGTGGAGACGTTCCAAACCGCCCTGAAATACCTCCCGCGCCAAGACCCGGACGTGGTGCTGATCGGCGAGATGCGTGATCATCAGACATTCCAGGCCGCCTTGCAGGTAGCCGAGACGGGCCATCTCGTGTTCGGGACGATTCACGCCTCAGGGGCAGCCCAGACCATCGGGCGAATATTAGACCTGTTTCCCGACGAGCGGCGAGACCTTATTCGCCGGCTGCTGAGCTTTAACCTAAGGGCCGTCGTCTGCCAGAGGCTCCTGCCCAGCATCGCCAAGGACTTTGACAGGGTTCCGGCGGTGGAGATCCTCCTTACGAACCCCAGCGTCCGCCAGTTCATCGAAGAGAGAAGGGACGAGGAGCTGCCCGAATTGATCCGGACGCACGAGAAATCGGGGATGCAGAGCCTCATCAAGAGCCTTCTGGAGCTGATCGAGAAGGAGTACATAGATCCGAGGTCCGCGTACGAAGTAGCACCCAATGTGGACGAATTGAAGATGGAGATGAAAGGTATCTCTTCGGAGCACACCGGACTGATGGGTCGATGAGGCCGCCGGGCGGATCCGGCGGTTTATACTTATCAAGAACAACACTGAAGAAATGGAGCCGTCGATGTTGGAATGTATTTTTAGCGCCGCGGGGCAGGGGCACGTAATGACCCTCGCCGCCACAGCGGCGGGCAGCTCAAGCGGGGGGTACTTTTCGCTGGCGAAGATCATCGTCATGCTGGTGCTGGTTATCCCGTGGCTGTATTTCGCCCCGCTGGCTCACAAGGACGCCATCAAGGTCCGCGCCAACGCCGAGTTGTGGGGCGTTCTGATACTCGGTGGCGGGATGCTGGGGATCTTCCTGTGGCTGTTGCTTCCGTTTTACGTCGTCGGGCTGCTGATCTACGTGGTGCTGACTACAACACTTTTTTTCTCCTATGCGGTATACCGCAACGGCCGGGTTCCCCAAGAGGCCAAGATCCTGACCCGAGAGCACATAAAGAAGCTCATGGGCGGCTCAAGAGGCGCCCAACTGCAAATCAACACCAAATTGAGGGTGTACGAGCGGAGCACCAACGTGGTCCTGGCCCCGACGCTGGAGGGCTCCGAGCCGAGCGAAATCGAAGCGTACAACCTGACCCAGGAGCTGCTGTATGACATCGTTTGGCGCCGTGCCAGCGAAGCCCAACTTTCCCCCACCGGCGAGCAGACGCGCGTCCGTTACATCATCGACGGGGTCGTCACCGAGTGCGAGCCCCTGGCGCTGTACCAAAGCGAGATGATGGTCCAGTACCTCAAACCTATCGGCGGGATGGACGCCGCTGAGTCCCGCCGGCCGCAAGCCGGCAGGATCTCCGTGGACCTGGCGGAAAAGCCCATCGACATCGAACTGGCGACGAGGGGGACGACGGGCGGTCAGCAGATGTCATTCCGCGTCGTCCAGGAAGTGGTCCAGACCAACCTGGACAGACTCGGGATGCCCGAGGATGTCCTGCAGCACATCCGCCAGCTTAACAAAGCGCCCAATGGGGTGATTCTCGTCTCCGGGCCGAAAGGATCCGGCATCACAAGCACGCTGTATTCCCTGGTTCGCGAGCACGACGCCTTCATGAAACAAATAGCGTCCCTGGAACCAAAAGCCGCCGTAGACTTGGAGAACATCACCCAGCACGGCTACGGCGAGCCGGAGAAGCTGACAGGCGAGCTGGCGTCCGCCCTGCGGCGCGACCCCGACGTGGTGATGGTGGACCGATGCGAAGACCCTAAGGCGCTGCAACTGCTTCAGGAAGCAGCAATGCAAAAGACCGTGCTGCTGGGGCTGCGGTCCAGCGACTCGTTCTCCGCCCTGGCCAAATGGGTCCGGGGCGTCGGGCACGCCGGAGCGGCAATGGAAGTCCTGCTGTGCATCACCAACCAAAGGCTGCTGAGAAAGCTGTGCCCCACCTGCCGGGAAGGATACAACCCGAACCCGCAGCTTCTGGCAAAGATCAACCTGCCCTCTCAACAGGTCCAACAGTTTTACCGCCCGCCGTCGGGGCCGCTGACGGATGAGAAAGGCCGGCCCTACACCTGCCCGACATGCCAGGGCAGTGGTTATTTCGGACGGACCGCCACGTTCGAGCTGCTTGAAGTGACCGACGAATTGCGGGAAATGGTGGTGCACAAGGCATCGGTATCGCAAGTCAAGGCCGCCTGCCGGAAAAACAAAATGCTCTACCTTCAGGAGCAAGGGCTGCGCGACGTCATCAAGGGTATCACCAGCGTTGAGGAGTTGGTGCGAGTCACACATCAGACCTCCCGAAAGAATCGCAAGAAGAAGGCGTAGGAGCAAAGAATGATACTGATCGTTATTGCGGCACTGTTCGTTTTGGGCATCGCATTGTTCCAGGGGATTCAGGGCCTGTTCAGCGCTTTGATCATGTCGATCCTGACGATTCTCTGCGCAGCCTTGGCGTTCAATTTCTACGAGCCCCTCGCCGAGGCGCTGCTATACACCCGTCAGCCGGCGACGGCGGATGCGATTATGCTGGTGGCGATGTTCGTTGTCCCGCTGCTTGTCCTGCGCATCTGCTGCGACAAGTTCTTGGGCAGAAATGTCGTCCTGAATGTATGGGTCTCCCGCATCGGCGGCGGGTTCCTGGGCCTGATTACGGGAATGGTGGTCGTTGGGGTGCTGGCGGTTGCAGTTCAGATGCTACCGACTACAGAGAGCTTCATGTACTACCGTCCCTACGACGGTTCGCTGAAGCGAGTTCAGCGACTGGCTCCGTTCTATCCGGACGAGTTCGCGGTCGGACTGGTGAACTTGCTTTCGGGAGGGGGCCTATCCGGCGGGGCGGATACCCGCTTCCAAAGCACCCACGATGATCTGTTCCTGGAGCTTTTCTGCGCCCGCAACACCGCGGGAAAGCACGGCCGGGTGGACGCACGGCCTGATTCCTTGAATCTCATTGGCGTGTACGATCCTGACGATGCGAAAGTAGGATGGGCGAATGCCGTTCCGCCAAACCCGCTACTTCCCAAGAATGCAATTCCGAACATCGTCATCGCGCGCCTCAGCATCGATAGGAAGGCGCAAGATGAGGACAGGTGGTGGCGGCTGGTGGCGACCCATTTTCGGATGGTCACCGAGGCCGGTAAGAGCTACTATCCGGTGGGGTATTTAAGTCACGGCCCCGAGGGTTGGCAGGTCCACTCGCCCCAATACAAGGAAAACCAGCCCCAAATCGCCGAGTTGATAGTCCAACGCCCCCTCGATGCGGAGAAGTCCCCGCGGGTGACGGTGGACTGGATCTATCGCATACCATCCGACGAGGACCCGGCGGGGGTTTCATTCCGGCGCGTGGCCGTCGAACGCGTGGGGAAGGTCAAGAAAAACGCCCTCCCGCCCACCAAGGGCGCCTTGGACCTCGCGTTCAAACCCGACAAGAAGAGGGCTTCTCGCCAACGGCGCCGCTGAGCCTCACGGAAGGATTATCCAAAGCCGTAGCGGGTCGTCCCCCCCCTGTATCGCCTCCGGCCAGTTGATCGGTCCTTGATTCCAAAGTCCCGGGCAAAACCCAGGAACCCCAAAGCAGCCCAGATCTATCGCATCTGCTTTCGCAGATCGTCGGGCATTCGTTCCACCCAGAATCGGTACGCCAGCTCGGGGCGGCGAAGATGCCCGCCCCGAACCTGCTTCTTGTCCGTCTCGAAGCAGCGGCGCTCCCTGAGCCAACGAAACACCGCCCAAGACTGCTTCTGTATGGGTAACAGGTCGTCCTTGCCCCAGAAAATCACAATCGGAAGCTTGCGGGCCTCATCGGTCAGTTCGATTCTCTCGAGATGGTCTGCGCTGGCGTTGCAGGCCCTGGCGATAAGCATGCTGAACGTCCCGGGGTTCCGCAGGCCAATCCAGTACAGCGGATACCCGCCGGCCGAAAACCCGGTCAGCATGACGGCATCGCGATTGACCCCGTATCGGGTGTCTATGTCCTCGATGGCCCCCAGCACCACCTTTTCGTCTTCTTCCAGCAGGTCATACCTCCCCACGACCGGTAAGATACCCTCGGCGCTTTTGGCCCTTGGAGCAGCGATTAGGAAACCATGCCGCTCGGCCAGGTCTTTCCATTCCATAATCTGCCTTATGGGGCCGTCCCAAACCTTCGAACCGTGCAGGGAAATCACCAGAGGCCACTTGCGCTGATTTGTGTAGTAGCTTGGGACGTACAGCCAGTATTTGCAGCCGGTTTCAGGATCAACGATATGTCGGGCCTCAACGGGTGTGTCCTGGGGTTGCGTAACGGGACACCCCGCCAACAGGCCCGCCGTCATCGTCAGCACAATCGCTCTGGCAATTCGCATCGGTTCTCCTGCCCACCTGAGGGGATATCCCACCCGGCAAAATGCGTCGAGCCGGAAATTTATCCGATCCGGCCCCGTCTATGCTACGTACAAAGCCAACGGGATGTCCAAGAATTATGGTATGATTAGTGAGGCGAGGCCGATTGTAATTCCATGTTCAGAATAACCAAAACGCTCTTTGCTGTGCTGGCGGTGGCGATGACCTCCCAAGCGGCGTTTGCTTTGCGCCCCCAGGAGGTCGTGGTTGTAAGCAACGCCAACGTCCCGGAATCGGTGTCGCTGGGAAAGCACTATGCGGCCGTCAGGGGAATTCCCGCCGAGAATATCCTGTTGGTCAAGACGACGGCGGATTATCTCGTGCCCAGGGCCGATTACGAAGCGCAGATTCGCCGCCCGCTGCGTGAATTCCTGGTCAGTAATCGATTGACCAGCAAGGTTCGCTGCATATGTTTGATGTGGGGGGTCCCTGTCCGCGTCGGTGCGGCGGCGCCGAAGGGAAAAGCGGGTGAGCTGATGGCGCTGTATCGCACAGCGGGGACCAAAGTCCAGTACCGCCTGGCGATTGACTACAAGCTCCTCGGTACCGTGGCGCGGAAGTTCCCCACACCCACCACCGACGGACTTGCGCCGGTGGGCAAGCTGTTCGAATCGCCGATCCCGGCGCCGTCGCCGCCGCTGCCAAGTCAGGCCCAACTGAAGAAGGACATCGACAAACTGTTTGAAATCAAGCAGGCCGAGGTCGCCAGGTTGCACGATCCGGCTCAGCGGCGGATCGCGTCTCGCCAGCTCATGGGCTTGCAGTTGGACGTCTATGGTCTGGAGGGCCTGATCCGCCACATCAGCAAGGTCAAGCCCCCCAACCCGCCGGATATGCTCAAACTGACCCGCCGGCGGGACGAGGCGAAAACCAGGCTCGAAAAGCTTCTCAAGGCATCGCAGACATCCCAGAACATCCGGGCGGCCATGGATGCCATGGAGCTGGTCGGCGGGGTCCATCGCACCGTCTCACACGCCAATAAATGGATCAAACGGCTCGGCCAGAGCGACGCTTCGGTGGACAGCGAACTGGCGCTGATGTGGTGGCGCAATTACGAACTGATCGGCCAGCAGCTCAACCCGCTTTACTGGCGCGTACCCGCCCGCACTGCCTCCAGCAAGATCCCCCCCACCATGATGACGGCCCGGATTGACGGCCCGACGGCGGTTGAGGCGCGGCGGATTATCGATGAGTCAGTCGCCGCCGAGAAAGCAGGACTTAAGGGCACGTTCTACATCGATGCGGGGGGCAAGCTGCCCAAATACGATCTGCATCTCCGCAAGCTGCGCGACTTCCTCCTCGCCAAGAGCCGCATCAAGGTCGTTATCGATGAGGACAGAACAACGTTTGCTGAAGGAACCTGCCCTCAGGCAGCTCTGTACGTGGGGTGGTACAGCTTGGCGAAATACGTACCGGCATTTACCTGGAACACAGGGGCGACGGGGTGGCACATAGCCAGCTTCGAGGCGAGGCACCTTCGTGACCCCAACAGCAACGAATGGTGCGTCAAGATGCTGCAAAACGGGGTAGCCGCCACCATCGGAGCCGTGGAAGAGCCGTATTTGACCTCGTTCCCGATACCCGAGGAGTTCTTCCCCCTGCTGCTTACGGGTAAGTATACGCTGGCGGAGTGCTACTGGCGAACCGTCCCGAACACCAGTTGGCGATTGACGCTAATCGGCGACCCGCTCTATACGCCCTTCGCCGCCAACCCTCAAGTCAGCGTCGATGCTCTTCCGCAAGGTCTGGCGCCCGCGACAAATCGAGGCCCCCAGACCCCTGCACGCCCGCAGGTCGCACCCTCGCATCCGGCGACTCGCACCACCGCGAGCCCATCGCCAGCAGATAGGGCACGATAACAGCGAGGCTTCCGATGATATGAGCCCGCCAGTCCGACCATTCGGCCCCGCGCCGCGAAAGCGCCCCCTGAAGCAGCTCACCCGCTCCGCCGGCCGCCGCGGCCAGGAATATGCCCAAAACCCCGGCCCATAACCGTCGCGCCCCCATAACCCACGCCAGTGACATCGCCAGGAAGAATCCCGCCGCACCATGAAGGAATGTGTCTGTGGCGCCAAAGGCACGCGCGGCCGAACCGGCCAGGCCGGCGTCGCGAACAACGCCCAACAGAAGCATAAGCCCCGCCAATACCGCCACCAGGATTATGCCCGGTCGCGCCCGATCCGATCTGCCACACATCGCCGGCGCCAGGCCCCAGACAAACCCCAGCGCCATCGTTACGGACGGTATGAACAGCCCGCCGACACTGAGAAACGCGCCCGTCGCCAGAACGATGGCAGCGGTCCAGAGGACCGCACGCAAAGCACAAGCCGTGCCCTTCCCCCGTGCGGAACTTAACAGCCAGACCAAGCATCCCGCCATCACGCCCAGAAACCACAACAGGCCCACCCAACCGACCATCGCACCCAAGACAACCACCCCAGCATCGGACGCACTGACCCGACTGAAGGCCTCCTCCCCGACACCGAACGGGCCCACGGGAACATTCTTGAAGATGGCGAACATCTCCCAGGACGGCTGGGTTATCACCACTGCACCCGCCCCAATGGCTCCAAGCACACTGGCGGCTAGAAGAACGCCTTTGCGGCTCTGAGTGAAGATCACACCCGCCAGAATCAACAGACCAAAGATCAGCCCGCCCGCTATCGCCGCACCGCGCGGGGCAACCGCTGCAAGGACGATCGCAGCAAAAACCGCAACGCCCACTCGGATGATTCGCAACAGGTGAATCCAGCGAGGCTGGTATCCTGAAACCGGCCGCCACAGCGCCCCGTCTTCACAAAACGGCGTTATCCACACGGCCACACCGCCAAAACCCAGTAGCGCCAGCGGATCGCGGATAGCTCCCCCCTTACCCCACATCATCGCCGCCACAGAGCCAATCATCACCGCAGCTCCGCAGATGCTTACTATCAGCATCCGCTTGCTGGTTCCCGACAGCAAGCTGCCAACCAGCATCACCACCCCCCCCAGCAGCAGCAGGTGAAAGATCACCGACATATTGACGGAACCCCCAAGGGCCAGGTATCCCCGCTCAGCTGCTCCAAGGCCCGTCCGGGCCAGGTGAAACATCATCACCGCACCGGGGCCCAGCAGCGCCAGGTAGATCGGATTACCCGGTACCGTCCGATCGGCAGCGATGGTCCGCCAACAAAGCCAGAACGCCAAAATCACGCAAACAGACGCCACCATTCCGCCCCAGGCGAAGTACCCAGGGCACCACCACGTCAGCATACCCAAGACGATTACGCCCGTAAGTAACCAGCGTGTCGCGCCGGCGAGCTGACTGGCTGTCTTGCCGATCGGTATCGCCACAAAGACGCTCCTTGCAAGAACGTGAGAGTCTAATCCCGCCCGCCCATCCCAGTCAACGCCACGCCCCAGAAGGACGACATCGCATCGCTACCACTTGGCAGGGAGGCGTGCAAAGATTACGATGTCAGTCCTTATGGACGCCCGGACCAAGATCGCCGTCCTGATTCCCTGCTTCAACGAGGCCGACGTCATCGGTAACGTCATCGACGATTTCAGTTCTCACCTACCCGACGCCAGGATTTACGTCTTCGACAACTGCTCCACCGACGGTAGTGGCGAGGTCGCCCGCCGGCACGGTGCGACCGTCATCCCCGAGCCGAGAAAGGGCAAGGGCTTCGTCGTGGACAGCATGCTCGACAAGATCGACGCCGACTACTACGTGATGGTCGACGGCGACGACACGTACCCGGCTCAGAAGGTCGGCGAACTGCTTGCGCCGGTGATGTCCGGGGACGCGGACATGGCCGTCGGCGCGAGGCTTCGTCAATACCAGAAGGACTCGTTCCGTCCGCTGCACGTGGCCGGGAATACTCTGATCCGCGGGCTCATCAATAAGATCTTTCGGGTCAAGCTGACGGACATCTTCTCGGGATACCGTGCTTTCGGGCGCAAGGTCGTCGAGCGAATCCCGGTCGTCTCGGCGGGCTTCGAGGTGGAAACCGAGCTGACCGTCCACATGCTGTACTACAAGCTGACCATCGTGGAAGTGCAGGTTCCCTACCGCTCCCGGCCGGCCGGGAGCAAATCAAAACTTAATACCTTTCGCGACGGCGCCCGAGTGCTCTGGAAGCTGTTCAACCTGATCCGCGCGTTCAAGCCGCTGACGTTTTTCGGGGGCCTCGGGATTGTGCTGCTGGTTTTAGGATTGCTCGCGGGGGCCCCGCCGGTGTACGGGTTCATCGAAAGCGGCTACCAGCAGGTCGAGCGGTTCCCCCTTGCGATCCTGGCCACCGGGCTTATCCTACTTTCAGCCGGCAGCGTGTTTCTGGGCCTGATACTGCATGCGATGAACTGGCGGTTCAAAGAGTTGCACAACGTGATGGTCCGCCGAAAAGGCCACAGCAGGCGGGTATGACCGCCCGGATGCAGCATAGACTATCGGCTCGGCGGCCTTGTGCTTTGAATCTGTCTGGCGTTTCGGGTTCATCATTTCGA
>DAOVQV010000057.1 GCA_030628445.1 Phycisphaerae bacterium
AACGAATAAGATGAGCGACGACATCTTGAAAGAACACGACGAGTTCATGGTCGCAGCCATCGAACAGGCCAAACGGGCTGAGTCTCTCGGCGACGTTCCAATCGGCGCTGTGATCGTCCGCGAGGGGAAGATCTTCACGGCCGGGCACAACCGAACAACCAAAGTCGCCGACCCCACAGCCCACGCCGAGATGGTAGCCATTCGACAAGCGGCGGAGCGTCTGGGCGACTGGCGTCTGAGCGGGTGCACTATGGTGGTGACACTCGAGCCGTGTTGCATGTGTGCCGGTGCAATCGTCGCCGCCCGCATCGACAGGCTCATCTACGGCGCCGCCGACCCCAAGGCCGGAGCGGTCAAGTCGCTCTATCAGATCTGCAGCGACGAACGCTTGAACCACAAGGTGGAGGTTCATTCCGGCCTGCGGGCCGAAGAATGCGGTCAGCTGCTGTCTCGCTTTTTCGAAGCCCAACGAAAGAGGGGGAAGAAGTAGAAACGCCCAAGCGCGATTGAATCTTGGATCCGACAAGTACCAACGTATCCGCCTATGCTCGGCCCGCCTAATGATCAAACTTCTCGGAGGTGAACAGGTAGACCTTCGTGTCTTTATCGCGCCAGGCGCCGGGGGGCAGGGCGGCCTTGTGAGTGCAACAGTTGTCTAGAAACTCCTGGACGGACCAGCTCATGTCGGTCGCCACCTCCGGGAGGAAGCATCCCGACTGACCGCCGCAGACGATATATATCCCGTGCTTACCGAGCGTGAGCTTCTCCGGGGCGTCCGTCTCGGTCAGCTGGGAGAGGACCGACACTTCGACTCTCAACTCGCCCAGCTCCCCCGGTGTGATGGGGTTTGAAAAGAACCTTGGGTCGCGGGCGGCGGCTGAGCCCATCTCAACAACCGTCCTCGCCAAAGGGCCCTGCGCCACGAACGTCCCGATGCACCCCCGCAGCCTGCCCTCGTTTGTCAGCGTAACGAAACACCCGAGCCGTTCAGTAAGTACACGGGCGGGATTGTCGATAGTAACTCGCCCGCCGCCGGTCACCTCGGCCTCGACGGCGGCCCGGGCCAGGTCCACCAATGTCGCCCGATCTTCGGGGCAGATGGTCATAATAGACTCCCGATTCACCCTATCAATCTATTCCCGCCCGCCCGGCCGGTCAACCGCCGCTATCGCCTTCAGGTTCGCCAGCGGTGTCCCAAGAGGCACTGCACATTCCGGACCGACGATATCTATTCCGGCAGCTACGGCTTCGGCGGCAGCGGCCGCGACCTGCTCCGGCGTCCCATCCAGCAAAAGGAAATTGCTCACGCCGCCCATCAGGGCGAGCCTATCCCCTGCCAGGTCGCGAACCTTCCACGGCGGGCCGCACTTCGTATCCCAGTGAAAGCAGGCAAGCCCGGTCCGGTTAATCAGCCCGATCCGATCCGTAGTATCGCCGCAGATGTGAAGGATCAGCGGGACGGGCAGCTCTGCGGCGATCTGCCGGTGCATCCGCATCAGGAATTCTCTGTAGGCGTTTGGGCTGCACAGATCCCGCGTGGCATGGTCGGCGAGCAGAAGGCAGTCCGCACCCGCCTCGATCTGCGCCCGCGCAAAGCTCAGCGTAACCGGCGCAAGTCTTTCCAGGATGCGGTGCGTCTCGGAGGGGTCGTCAATCGTGCCTATCAGGAAGTTCTCCACACCGAAAAGATGATACGCCAGCGTCCAACTGCCCATGACTTTCCCGCAAACACCAGCGTCCTCGCCCAGTCGCTTCTTAAGCAGCGAGATAGCTGCAAGCGGGACCCGGCAGGGCGCTTGTCTCAATAGATCGGCGGGTATGTGAATATCGTCGGCGCTGCTGTAGATGAATTTACCGGGCTCCGGCATCGCATCGGGCCCGCCCCAGTGAACATCGCAGCCCATGGCGGCCGCTTCGTGGCAGACGGAAAAGAGCGGCATGACCACGTCGAACCCCAGAACGGTGTGCCCCGCGATGGCCAAGGCGGCCATCTTCTCGGGATCCAGATGTGCGTCGGGGAAGTACACCCCCTCCTGCTCCATAAGGGCCTTGCAGACGATGGACGTACCGGTCCCGAAGCCCACCCTGCCTGTTTCGTGCCGCCCTACGACGGCGTCCATGAAGAGTTTCCTGCTCATCTCGCTGTGGCGCCCCAGAGAAACTCCCCCCTTACCTTTTCCGGGCAAGTGCCCATCACAAGACGTATTTGATCACAACAAACCCGCCGACCAAAAGAGCTGCAAACAGAAGCGACAGCCAGTTGAAGTACTTGTCAATGAAGGGCGTAATCTTGGCCCCGAACAACCGGATCAGCCCGGCCACCAGGAAGAACCGAGCAGAGCGGCTGGCAGTGGCCGCAAACAAGAACACCGCAACAAATCGTCCGGGGTTCTGTACCCCCGTGCCAACGATCCCCGCCGCAATGTTGATCACCTTAAATGGGAGCGGGGTGAAGCCCACTGTAGCGACGCTCCAAAAAACGATTGATAGCTCCTTTCCCAGCTCCTCTTGTGCGATCGCAAAATACTCGGGGGTGAGCTTGGCCCAAGCGAACCACCTGAAGACAAACTCATCGATCCACGGCCAGGCAAGCCAGCCGATCAGGTAGGCGGCTATCGCCCCCAGTACGCTGGACAGGCTGCAAAGAAATGCATACTTCAGCCATTTCTTGCGATTGCCCAGCACCAGCGGGATCAGCAGCACGTCCGGCGGGACGGGAAAGATAATGCTCTCGGAGAAACTCAGCACAAAAAGCGCGAGTGATGCGAAGGGCTTGTACGCCCACGCCAGCGTCCAGTCGTACAAACGCCGGTGCACGTGCCACCACAGCACGGCCTCTTGGCGTCCCAACCGCAAGCCGCAATGATCGCAAAAAACCGCGTCGGCCAAAACCGATAGCCGGCAACGAGGGCAAGATCTCCGATGAGTTTTAGTTATGGCTTCGTCTATCTGTCGGCTCCCCGATTGTGCCAACAGTAGAATAGCCCTGCCCCGGTTTGTCAAATTCAAAGCCTTTGCGGCCCGCCACGCACGTGTGGCCCCAAGGCAAGAGAGGGGCTTGGAATTATGGTAAAAAAAACTTGAAATTCGCTTGCGGAACGCGACGACCACACCTATCTTACTTCGGACCTATCCGAGGCGACAGCACGATGGCATTTTGCACGTTGCCCGGAGCGAAACTAAAACGCAATATTCTCAATAATTTTCCGCAGTTCGCCGAGATGGGCTATACTATTATAGTAGATTTGTTGGTTTGCGTGCGTTTTCGATACCCTTTTAATGGTGGAATGACAAATGGCTAAGAACTATTCAACCTTCGCTATCGCCAAGCTTCTGAGCGTGGACCCGGGCTCAGTGGCCAACTGGATGGATCAGGGGCTGCTTAAGTCGCACCGCACACCCGGCGGGCACAGGCGGGCCTCAAAAGAGAATCTGATTCAGTTTCTCAAGGTGCACAAGATGCCTGTCCCTCCGGAGCTGGAACCAGCTCCCCCGCGCGTCTTGGTCGTGGATGACGAAGAATCCGTGACCAAGATGATCGTCTCGACGATCCAAGAGGCGCATCCTGAGTATGAGGTCTTGGAAGCCAAGGACGGGTTTAATGCCGGCACGATCATCGCCACGCATAAGCCGGACGTGGTCGTCCTGGACCTCCGCATGCCGGGAATGGACGGATTCGATGTCTGCACTATGATCAAGTCGCAGGAAGCCACGAAGCACATCGAGGTCGTAGCGATTACCGCTTTCCCGTCGCCCGAGAGCGAAAAGCGGATCCTCGAATGCGGCGCTCGCATCTGCCTCAACAAGCCGCTGGACATGGGCGAGTTGATGAAGCAAATCGAGGCCAGTGTAGGCTAAGGCAGCACGGTCCATAGTAGAAGCGGTTTCACAACCTCAATTCGCCCTCCAAGCGGGTCTTTTACCGCCGTGCGTCGTCGCGAAAGCTCGACATATCTCCCGGATATGCCGTCGCTTCTGCTCTTTGCCAGATCGACAAAATCCCTCGCTTTCGCCGGCGAAGCAGGTTATGAAACCACTTCTGGCAAAAAGCCCGAAACCAGCGAACCGCCTAACCTGAGGGCTGCGCATGTCCCCCAACCCCAGGTCGTCGTAGATGCGCTTGGTTTCCAGAGGCGGTACGAGGTGTGGGGACCCTTCAGGGAAGCCGATCCAACAACGTAAGCCAAGTGCCTTTTGCCCATTGGTCCGCCCCCCCCCCAATGGTAGACTGTTCTGTTGAACGCAAGAAACAGCCCCGACGAATCATCAGAGTTAGACCATGAGCCAGCACGTAGCCATCATGGGCGCCACCGGCGCGGTCGGAAGCGAGTTTATTCGGATTCTCGAGCAGCGAGACTTTCCGCTGGAGACCTTGAAGCTATTGGCTTCCACCCGCTCAGCCGGTAGGAACCTGGAGTTTCGCGGCGAACGGATCGCAGTCGAGGAACTTACCGAAAGAAGCTTCGAAGGCGTCGGGTTGGTTCTTTCCTCGGCCGGGTCGAGCATCTCAAAGCAATTCGTCCCTCTTGCCGTCAACGCCGGGGCAGTCGTCGTGGACAACACCGCGGCGTTTCGGATGGACCCGGACGTCCCGCTGGTGATCCCGCAGGTCAATCCCCAGGACATCAAGCTGCATAGGGGCGTCATCGCCAACCCAAACTGCTCGACGATTATCATGAACGTCCCGGTCTGGCCCCTGCACAAGGCCAATCCGCTCCGGCGGATCGTCGTCAGCACATACCAGGCAGCTTCCGGCGCCGGCGCAGAGGCGATGGACGAGCTGACCGAAGGCACCCGCGCGGCGTTGGATAACCGGCCATTTCCACCGAAGGTCTTACCCCACCCTGCGGCGTTTAACATCTTTTGCCATGACAGCAAGATCGGCCCGGACGGTTATAACCTCGAAGAAAGCAAAATGGTCCTCGAGACGCACAAGATCTTCCATTGCGAAGATATTCGCATCACGGCTACGTGCGTCCGCGTCCCGGTAATGCGGGCACACAGCGAAGCGATCAACCTTCAGTTCACCGACCCGATCAGCGAAGGTGAGGTGCGAGATATTCTCTCAGCAGCGGCGGGGGTCAAGATCGTGGACGATCGCGAGGCCAACTATTTCCCCATGCCGCTGGATGCCTCCGGCGCCGATGATATCCTCGTCGGGCGGATCCGCCAGGATATCTCCCAGCCGGATGGACGCGGGATCGAAATGTTCGTCTGCGGCGATCAACTCCGCAAAGGCGCCGCCCTGAACGCCGTCCAGATCGCCGAGCTGGTGTAAACCCGGGACGCACCCGCCCGGCCAAATTGTGCACACACACGCAAAAGATACCTGGTAGCCATGACTGATACACCGCCACGTCGCAACATCAAGCTCGTCATCGCCTACAACGGTGCGGCCTATCACGGGTGGCAGCGACAAGCGGATGGGATCGACACAATCCAGCAGCGCGTGGAAGAAGCGGCCAGTCGCGTCGTCGGCCATCCGGTGGTCGTCTTCGGGGCCGGCAGGACCGACGCCGGCGTACACGCCGCCGGACAGGTCGCCAACGTCTATACAGAGAACCTCAACATTCCGCTTAGGGGCCTGCGTCGGGCGATGAATTCCGCCCTGCCGCGCGACATCACCATACGTTCCGCCGAGCAGGTGGACGATCAGTTCCACGCTTCCCGCTCGGCTGTTGGGAAGACATATCGGTACCGTATCTACGTCGGACCCATCAGGCCCGTCATGCTCGACAAGCAGGTTTATCACTACTGGATGTCGCTGGACCTGGAGCAAATGCAGGCGGCTGGGCGACGCATCCTGGGTGAGCACGATTTTCTCGCCTTCGCCACCTCGGGTGAGCAGCGACAAGACACAGTCCGCACGGTGTATCGCTGCGACCTAGCCCAAGCGGGCCCGGAGATACACATCAGCGTCACGGGAGACGGGTTTTTATACAACATGGTCCGCAACATCGTCGGAACGCTGATCGAGATCGGCCGGGGCCGCTGGGCGCCGCAGCGGATCGACAATATCCTCGCCTCGCGCGACCGCAGCAACGCAGGCCCGACCACCCCGCCGGACGGGCTGTATCTCCAGTGTGTCTATTACAGAGACGAGGACTTACCTGGGATACCCAGCTCGATGTGAGTCCAGCATAGGCAGCGGCGCGCCGAATCCCTTGAACCCAAGCCGGATCTCCACTAGGATTCGCGGGACTATGACCAGCAAAACTCAAACCATCAAGCTAAGAGCACCACTGCGAGAAGTAACTCAAGCAATCGACAGACGCCGCGACGAGGCGATCGAGATCGCCGACAAGATTTGGAACCTCGCCGAACCGCCGATGTCGGAATTCAGATCAGCGGAGCTTCTGGAGCAGTATCTGCGGAAGTACGGATTCCGCGTCACGCGGCCGTGGGGGAAGTTACCGACCGCCTTTCGCGCCGTAGCAGGTGTGGGCAAACCCACCATCGCCTTGCTGGCTGAATACGACGCGCTGCCCGATTGTGGACCCAGGCCGGGTCAGTGGGGTCACGGCTGCGGGCACAATCTGCTGGGTACGGCGTCTGCATTGGCGGGAATCATTGCTGCGGAAATCCTGCGGAAGAAGGGCAAAGCCGGGCGAATCATCGTCTTCGGGACGCCCGCCGAGGAGACGCTTGGCGGTAAGGTGTACATGGCCCAGGAGCGGGCATTTAAGGGCTTGGATGCCGTGCTGGCCTGGCATCCCCAGGGACGCACCTGTGCGAACTTGGCCGGCGGAGCGGCGATGGATTCTCTCTCATTCGTCTTCCGCGGAAAGACCGCCCACGCCGGCGCAAAGCCCCATGAAGGGCGCAGCGCGCTCGACGCAGCACTGTTGACCGATGTCGCCGTCAATTACCTCCGCGAGCACGTTGAGTCCAACGTTCGGATCCACTCGGTGATACCCGATGGCGGAAAGGCCCCCAACGTCGTTCCAGATCGCGCGGAGATCTGGTACTACGTGCGAGGACGATCCCGCCGGCAGGTAGACGACCTCCGGCGGCGCGTAGTGCTGTGCGCGAAAGGCGCCGCCACAGCCACGGAGACCCGCTACCGAATGACCATCCACACGTCCACACCAGAACGCACAGAGAGCAGAGCTTTGGCCCAGATGCTTGATGCCATTCTGCACCGCCTCGGGCCGCCTAAGTTCACCCCCGCCGAAACGCGGGCCGCCAGAAAAACCCTCCCCGGATGCAAATACGCAAACAAGATCGAGCCGATCAACACCGACCAGGGCACGGGCAGTAGCGACGAGGACAATGTCTCCTGGTTCGCTCCTCTGGGCAGGATCGATGTAGCCTGCGTGCCCGTCGGGACGACATCCCACCACCGCAGTTATACAGCGCTCGTGCGTGCCGCGGGCGGGCATCGCGGGATGCTAAAGGCGGCCCAGGTAATGGCCTCCGGCGTGCTTGAACTCATCGTCAATCCACCGCTGCTGAGAAAGACAAAAACCCAATTCAAAAAGGCCATCCACGGCAAGAAGTACAACATGCCCATCTCACCCGGCGCCAAACCCCCGGCGTATAAGGTTGATTAGAACCCATCCGGTGCGCTGAGCATTGGATGTTGATGGCCAAAAAGCACCTCAATGAGCTTGCGTGCGTCGCCGGTGAGCCTGATTCGCCCCGCTTCGATGATCTCGTCCGGTTCGTCAGTCCCGATCAGCAACTGGGCGATATGTTCGCCGCCTCGAATCACGTTGTGCGCTTTGGCGCCGCTTGACCTGTCTGCACCGATCTGTCCGACGCCAATGCCCGAGCGGCCGACCGATAGTTTCACCTGCTCTCGCGCATCGCAGATCAGCAGCTCGCCTCGCCAGGACGCAATCGTCGATTCGGCAAGC
Source organism: Phycisphaerae bacterium (assembly GCA_030628445.1). Lineage (GTDB taxonomy): Bacteria > Planctomycetota > Phycisphaerae > SM23-33 > SM23-33 > DAOVQV01. Next base: position 7,860 of record DAOVQV010000057.1, read on the forward strand.
CGTCGGGAAAGCTCACCTGCCATCTTGCCAAGCGACGAGGCAAGGTTCACCGTCCGAATCATCGCC
>DAOVQV010000158.1 GCA_030628445.1 Phycisphaerae bacterium
ACCAGGGCGGCTTCGGCCTATGTGACCAAGGCCGGCGGAGGCGCGGGAGCTGTCAGAGAGGTCATCGAGTTAATCCTGAAAGAGGCCGGCCTGTGGGATTCGGTACTGTCCAGGTACCTCAACAGCGCTGAGAAGCAGCGATAATGAAGCGACAAGCCATCCTTTTGTTGGGAAGCTTTCTGATACTGCTGGTGGTTTTCGGGCTGTATCAGTTTATCGCGCGCAGGTCCTTACCTCCGGGTGACGAAGCCCCGCCGCCGCGACTTGATCCGTCCGCAGCCAGGGACACAATCGACCCCGACGCCAGGGCCGGAAGGGACCTGTATATCGAGAACCGAGACGACGAGGGCAGGCTCCGGGGCCTGTACAGGGCCGCCAGGTCGCAGAAGCGACCAGACGGCAGCTACGTGCTGAGCAAACCGGTCATGGAGCTATATCAGAAGGACGGTCGCGGAACGTTCATCCGGGCGGATCGCGGAACCGTCTATGCTGAACAAGCTGCCAGCGGGCTGGATGTGCAGCGGGCGACGCTGGCCGGTAACGTCAGTGTCATCATGGAACTCCCGACACCGCCCGAGCGGTCCCGCCACGAGCCCAAGGAGCTGATAAGGATCTTCGTCAACGAGATCGAGTTCGACCGCGAACTGCTCACGTTGTACTCCGAAGGCCCGGTGCGGGTCTTCTCTGGGATGATGGACATCGTCGGGACGGGCCTGACGATTAGCTGGAATGAGCAGCCTGATGAGCTGCGGGTCCTTCGGATTGAAAAGGGCCAGTACGTCGCCGTCTATGCCGTTCCGGCCGAGATGGGCGCCGTCCTCCCCGGCGCCGAGGTGGGCTCCAAGGAAGCTTCTCCTGCGACCCGGCCCGCCGAGCCATCCAAGCCCGCCGCAACAACCGAACCGGCTTTGGCGGGTTTGACTGGGGAGGCCACGACCAAGCCTGCAAAACAGGCACACGCAGCCACTATCCCGGCCGCCACGACGGCACCACTCGTCGCCAGTACGAAGCCCTCGACGACATCTGCCCCCATCGCGCCGCAAAAAAAGGAACCGAGAAATATCTATTACGCTGAGTTCGAGGGCGCCGAGCGCCTGATCAACGTCGATTTCGGCCCCAGCCGGATACACGGCGTCAGAACACTGGGCCTTACGTTTGAGTGGGACAGGTCCGAAGCCCCTCGCCTCTCGGGCAGGCCCTCGCACGGGGCTGAGACGCCGGCGACAGGACTGACCACACGCCCTGCTTCGCAACCGGCCTCAGCGCCGACGACCCACCGGGTGGCGGCGGCCTCACAGCCCGCAGTCGCACCTGCGACGCATCCGGGTTCCCCAGCTTCCGCAGCGGTCCCGATCAGACCGGATAAGGACACCATGATCATCACGTGGTCGGGCCCGCTGAATATCAAACCCATCGGGCGTGCGCCTGAGCCTTCGATGGAACGTTACAAGGTCACCGGACGCGGTGAACGGGTCGTGTTGTCCGAAGCGCGTGGGGCTGCGGTCTGCCAGGAGTTTGCCTTTGACAACGCAACGCAGAAGGGCCGGTTGAGCAGTTCGGACGTCCGGCCGGTTTGGCTGGCGTTTGATGAAGGCGGCGAGATCTTCTGCAAGACGATTCGAATCGACAGGCCCGCGGGACTGACCTACCTGGACGGACCAGGGCGCATGATCCGCCGCAGCGAAGAGCCCACCGCGTCGCTGGCCGAACAAGCGGGGGCCTTCGAAGCCGACCGAACCGAACCGGCCGATTGGATAAGCTGGAAGAAACTCGCCGTCGCCAAGCTTCAACGGCAGGAGCAACTTAACCCGGACGGGACCAAGCGGACGGTCGAGTCGATCAGTGACGTGACGTTCTACGGTTCGGTGGAATTGGCTCGCCCCGAAGATGAGGTTTTCGTTCGGTGCGACGAAATGCAGGCCCGTATGGCGCGTGGTGCTGGCGGCAGGGCCTTTCCCGAGCAATGCCTGGCCGTCGGAAACGTCACGGCCCGACAGGGCACCGGAGACGTTCAGTCTGACAGGCTTACCATCAGTTTCGCAGAGGGGATTGCGAGCGAGGATGCGCCCGAGCGGGAGCGGGGCGCCGACAGGATTATACCGAAAAGCCTTCTGGCTGACGGTAACGTGCGTATTATCGACACGCGAGGGGGCGAGACCCTTCGGGGATCGGCGGATCAACTCACCAGCGATCTTGTCGGGCGGACGGCGCTGCTGACGGGCGCCCCGGCGACCCTCCGCAAGGGCACGAGCGTGATATCCGGCCGCCAGATCGTGCTGGGCGAAGCGGAGGAGTCCGTCGTCGTACAAGGCGACGGGGCGCTGGAGTTTGAGACGGACAGGGACCTCAACGCCACTAAGCTCCAAAACCCGCGCCTAGTTCGAACTACGTGGTCCAAGGGCATGAATTACAGTGGGAAGGGGAATGTCGCGGTCTTGGACGGCGACGTGAAGCTTGTAAGCGGGTCGGATCAGATGTCATGCGGGACAATGCGACTGTTCTTTGCAGAAGCTGACGGTGAAAGGGCAGCCCGCTCGGCCGGTTCGCCGGAGCCCCAGGAACAACGGCTGGGGTTCAGTGTGGATGAGCTGAGCGGGCGGGAGATAAACCACATCTGGGCGGAGAACAAGGTCGTCCTCCAGAGCCATCGTAACGATGAGCAAGGCTTGTTGCTTCGAAGGCTCAAGCTTACCGGCGACGATCTGAGAGTCTATCCGCCGCAGGAGCGAATGGACGTAGTGGGACGCGGTACGCTTGTGGTGGAGGACTATCGCCAGGCGACTGACGAGGGCGATGAAAGGCCCGAGGCGGACCAGGGATTTGGCCTGGCCGGGGGTTCCCCAACAAGGCCCTCCCAGACCGTGTTGAGCTGGGACGAATCGATGCAGCTTTGGCAGCAGGATAGGATGGCGGTCCTCAGTGGAAAAGTGGAAATGCGACATCGAAGCGGGAACAACGTGATTTTGGCGGAGCGGCTGAACGTTCAGCATTGGTGGGGGGCCCTTGGACGAGGCCGCAAGACCGATCTTCGCTGTGAGAAGATGATGGCGAAGTTCGACGAACCGGATGAACCATCGCCTTTCCAGACCGAAGACCCCTCCACTGACGCCGCCACCGGGCCAAGGTTAGGGCAGTTGAAGATCTTCACCGCGACCGGTGATGTGAATCTCAGGGACGGTGATCGCCAGATAAACCAGATACTGGGTCAACGGCTTGTTTTCGATCGTATTCGCCAGGTCGCCATTATCCACGGCTACTTGCGGGGTCGGCGGCCGGCCGCTGCGAGCATCATCTCCGAGAATCGTGATACCGGGAGGACCCAGACCTGGTCCGGTGACGATTTGACCTGCTACTTCAAGGACGGGCAGATCGTAAGTGTTGTCTCAGGGAAGGTCAAGGCGACGGGCAGCCGATAGAGCTAGTGCAGGGCGTTCTAAGACATGGGCCGGGCAGTAGTTATGTCCGGCCTATTTCATGGGTTAGACTGGTTGCGGGACTGTTTGAGGGCCGGCGTGACACAATCTCGGCTGTCGTCATGCGTTCCAGTGCGGCCAGTTCTAGTTTGATGTTCATGCGCGCCATCCTTTGACTGGTTCTCTTGAGCCATAACCGCCGGAACTTGCGGACACAGACGGCCTCGACGGGCCGCAGAGCTGGAGGTTATTCTGTGTGGATTCGGAAGTTTCTGCGGGGACAGTAGTTCCGCTCAATCTGGCCAATCGGCGAAAGCGAAGGACTCCGCGGGCGAGGATCGCCGAGACCTCCGTCCATCGGTGGTCCGCGTTCATCTCTATGGTATGGCTGCCTTTGCGCATCGGCATAGCCGGCAACGCACGCCATGGTCCGTTCCCGGGCCGTGGTGCCTGTAGAGAGTCTGAAGAAAAACTTCCATTCAACTTGACTGACTACCCAGCCGATGCTATTATGAACGTAGGTTCATAACTGATTTACCATGGCTAGACCACCGATACAACGCAGGGTAGTTGGCCAGCCGGTCGTCACGATTTACAAGCCGGCCGGGGTCCCTGCACGCCAGCTCCAGTGGATCAACCTGACGCTGGATGAGTTTGAGGCGATCCGGTTGATCGATGGCGCGGGCTTGGACCAAGACACTGTTGCTGCACAAATGTGCGTTTCTCGTCCCACCGTCACGCGGATATTGGCCTCTGGGCGGTGGAAGATTGCTCAGGTCCTCGCGCACGGGCAAGCCCTGGTCATTCAGGGCGGACCCGTTGTGGGACCCCCTATGGTTGCCGGTCGGGGTCGATTTGGCGGATTCGGCCGTGGCTATGGTGGACGTGGCCGGCACGGCCATGGACGCGGCAGGTCCATGGAATGAGGAGAGTTTCTATGAAGGTGGCGATTACATCACAGGGTCCGGACATGAACAGTGCGGTCGATCCCCATTTCGGGCGAGCGAAGTG
>DAOVQV010000237.1 GCA_030628445.1 Phycisphaerae bacterium
CATCGGGAACAGTATCACGTCCCGGATGCTCTGTGTGTCGGTCAGCAGCATGACGACGCGGTCGACGCCGATTCCCAGCCCGCCCGCAGGCGGCATCCCGTGGCGCAACGCCGTGACGAAATCCTCATCCATCACGCGCATCGCCGCTGCATCGCCCTCGCCTCGCAGCTGCTGGGTGAAATTCGCTTCCTGGACGGCTGGGTCGTTCAGCTCCGTATACGCGTTGCCCAGCTCCATCCCTACCACGAATACCTCAAACCGCAGCGCCACGCTGGGATCATCACTGCTGCGCCGCGTCAGCGGACAGATATCGGCCGGGTAGTCCACCACGAACGTGGGATGATCCAGCTTCGCAAGCACCGGCTCGACAGCGACCTGGAACAGCTCATTAACTACAACGGCGTCGTCCTTGTTGGCCTCCTCTATACCCAGTTGGCGTGCCTTTTCGCGCACGGCGGCCGGGTCTCGCATCGAGACGCCGGCGTGCTCGGCGAACAATTGCTCATACTTCATGCGGGGCCAGGGCGCGGTGAAATCCAGCCTCCGCTCACCCCATTGCAGGGCCATCCCGCCAGCTACTTCCTTCGCGGCGCCGCAGATCAGCTCCTCGGTGATCTCCATCATCACCTCATAGTCCGCGTACGCCTGGTACAGCTCCAGCATCGTGAACTCCGGATTGTGCCGCGTGTCGAGCCCTTCGTTTCGGAACTGCCGCCCGATCTCGAAGACCTTCTCCATCCCGCCGACCAGCAGTCGCTTCAGATATAGCTCCGGGCTGATCCGCATGTACAGGTTCGCGTCCAGGACGTTATGGTGCGTGGTGAACGGCCTGGCCGCTCCGCCGCCGTAAACCGTCTGAAGGATAGGCGTCTCGACCTCCGTAAAACCTCGCCCCTTCAGAACGCACCGGAAGTGCTCGATTATGGCGATGCGCTTCTTGAACGTCGCCATCGTCTCGGGGTTCGTCATCAGGTCCAGATACCGCTGGCGGTAGCGCGTCTCGACGTCCACCAGGCCGTGGAACTTCTCTGGCATGGGGTTGGTGGACTTGCACAGCAGCGTCACCCGCTCGGCCCAGATGGTAATCTCGCCGGTCTTGGTCTTTTTCACAGGCCCGACGACCGCGATGATATCGCCCAGATCAAGCAAGGGCGTAAGCGCCCATCCCGTCTCATCCAGGGCGTCCTTGCGCAGGGCGATTTGCATCGCCCCGGTCTCGTCGCGCAGGTGGGCGAATACCAACTTGCCCATTCTGCGTATCAGTATCAGCCGCCCGGCCGCATCGGCGGTTTGGGCTTCCGGTTCGTCTTCATAGCGGTCTAGTATCCGGCGGATCGGCTCGGAGGTGTCGTACCTCCCGCCGTATGGGTCGACACCGAGGGCGCGAATCTTCTGGAGCTTTACCGCCCTGTCAGCTTGTACTTTGTCCAACATTTGGTTACCTATTCCGGGGATGGCGATTTCGGGCATGATCGGCCAGCGGGTGACGTAAGTCAAGCCCGCGCGGACCAGGTGTCGCAAGCAAGACCGCCAGGAACACAAATGATGAAGACGATCCGGATCAATCCCAGGGCTCTTTCGACCGACGGGCGGACAGTGCCCATGGGCTGCGAAATCCGAGAGCAGAAAGGCCCGGCCGGTTGTACGGTCTGTTCAGTAACGGTCTGGAATGAGTCGGATCGACCCCTGCGCGTCGACCGGGTCGAACTGTTCAACCTTGATTTGGCAGCGGCGCAGGTCGAGGTTTTTCGACAGGGGTTCTACATGCCCGGCGATCCGGCAGGGTTCTATACGTTGACGGCGGGGCAAAAGGCACCGAATGAACTGCCCTACAAGCTCAAGTTCCAAGACGCCTACGATTTCGTCAGTCACGCCCTGGTAGTCGTCCGCCTACCTCGCCGGCGCAAGATGCAACTGTTCGGGTTCACAACGGGCAGGTCGTTCCACGCTTTTTGGGCGTTTCGCACGCGCGGTAAGACGGTCCACATCTCAGCACAGTGCAATCTGGAAGGGACCATCCTTGATCCCGGTGACCGCCTGGAGATGGAACAGCTCATGCTGATGGATGACGTCGATTTCGCCGCCCTTGTGGACCGTTACGCCGAACGCGCCGCACGAGCCAATGGGGCCCGCGTTGGGCCAAAGACGGTCACTGGATGGTCCGACTGGCAGTACTACAGGCGGGACAAGACCGAACAAGACGTCCTGCGCAGCGCAGCCGCCATGAAGCGATTGAAAGATAAGGGCTTCCCGCTGGACTTCGTGATTGTCGACAGCGGATACTGCAATTACTCATCGGAATGGCTTGGACATTGCGACAAGTTTCCGTCCGGGATGCGGGCACTGGGGCGCACGCTGCGGAAACGCTATGGACTTGGTCTGGGGGTCTGGTTCGCCCCCTTCGTGACCAACGTCAATACCGCGGTCGCCCGCGAACACCCGGACTGGTTACTGATAGATAAGACCACGAACCGGCCGCTTTCGGGACCACAAAGCTGTGTCGGCGAGTATTACGTGATAGATTATTCCGTACCGGAGGCACTGGAGTGGATGGGCGGTGTGGTCCGGACGATGGTCCGCAACTGGGGCGCCGAATACATCAAGCTGGACGGGCCGAACCCGGCCAAGTACCTGGGCGGCCGCCTCCGCGACCCGCGCATGACCGTAGTGCGGATGTTCCGGCGAAGCCTCGAAGCGATTCGGGCCGAATGCGGCGAAGACGTCCTGATCGAGGGGGAAGGTATCTATGGCCCGTCCATGGGGCTTGTGGACATCCAACGCGCCCAGCAGGACAGCTGGGCCTTCTGGACACGCCCGGACAGACCGCAGTCCGGGATGAAGGAGAACGTCAAAAACGACCTGCTGGCGTCTTTCCTCCACGGGAGGGTGTGGCACAATCACCGCGAGAACGTCATCCTGCGGGACTTCCCCTCGCCGCATCATCACCTGCAACGATACCTACCGGGCTCAACGGAAGTGATCATTCCCGAAAACGAACTTCGTTTTCAGATCTCCGCCCAGGCGATGGGGGGCGGCGCGATGCTGCTGACCGATCCCATGGACGAACTGCTCCGCAACCGGCGCAGCGAGGTCCTGATAAGCCAGTTCCTCCCGCCGTTCGAGACCCAAGGGTGCAGGCCAATTGACGTCTTCACCGGACAACATGCCCCATCCTTGTACTACGTCCCGGTCCGGCGGGATTTCGAAGAATGGATCATCCTGGGCGTGTTCAACTGGAAAGATTCCTATCAGGATTTCTCCGTGCCGCTTGACCGCTTTGCGGGCGCCGGAACCTGGCGCGCATTTACGTTCTGGGATCAGA
>DAOVQV010000198.1 GCA_030628445.1 Phycisphaerae bacterium
AGCTTACCGGCCGCCTCGGCGACCCGGTCCGTCCCGGTGCGACAATCCGCGCCCGTCATTATTGCCTCGCCGCCGAAGCCCTCCACACACTTGGCGATCCGCTCATCGTCCGTGGCCACGGCGATACGCTCGATCCGCCGCGCCGCACGAACGGACTCGACGACGTGCTGGATGAGCGGCTTTCCGGTCCGCTCCAGCAGCGGTTTGCCCGGTAAGCGGGTTGAGGCGTATCGTGCGGGGATGATTACGACAGCGGCCATAATAGGCATGAGTCTAAACGAGACGCCCGCAAATGCAATTGCAAAGAAGTGGAACATGCCCCCAACCTGTCCGGCCGCGGGCTCCAAAGCCCATGCTACGTCACACCCGGCCGAGGTACTCGCCGCTGCGGGTATCAATCCTGATCTTCGTGCCGTTCTCGACGAACGGCGGGACGCGGACCCGCGCCCCGCCTTCGCAGACGGCGTCTTTGGATTGGCTCGTGGCCGTGGCGCCCTTGACCTGTGGCGGCGTGTCGACGACCGTCAGCTCGACGGTGTTGGGAAGCTCCACCGAGATGGGCTGGGCCTCGACGAACGCCACCTCGATCCGGATATTAGGGCAAAGGTATACGCCCTTTTCGCCGACAAGAGCGTCCGCGATCTCGATCTGCTCGTAGCTGTCGGGGTCCATCACCACGTGCTTGCCGGCGTCGGAGTATAGGTACTCCATGGACTTTCGCTCGAAGAACGCCTCATCGAGCTGATCGTCCACTCTGAACCGCTCTTTGATGAGCTGGCCGGTCTTGGCGTTCTTCAGCTCGATCTGCATGTAGCTGCGCTTGTTACCCTTCGCCACGTGCTCGGACGAGAACACCACCCAGACCGCATCGTTGTACCGCACGCCCATCCCGCGACGAAGATCAGATGCCTTTACGCTCATTGAACTTCTCCAACTTATCCCTGCAAACCGTCCTATTCTACCAGATTCTCTCCCAGCGGCAAGGTGAGCGCGCTTGGTGTCATGAGAAGGTTAACCGGTTGCCTGGTTCACCGGTTACCGGCTACTGGTCACTTCCCCCGCCCTTTCCCTCCGCACAGCCCCCGGTCGCGGGCGCGTCGGCCGTTGCATTGCGCGGCGATTGATTGATAATGACCGCCATGTGAGGAGTCGGTTATGCCCGAGTTGATCGTAAGTGTCTCAGGGGTGCGTGGGATTTTCGATAAGACGCTGACGCCGCAGGTGGCGTGGGAGTTCGGCTGCGCGTTTGGGGCGATGCTGGGCACGCGAAAGCGCACGGTGGCGGTCGGTCGGGACACGCGTCCCTCGGGTGCGGCGCTTCGCAAGGCCGTCACCGACGGGCTCAAGGCCTGCGGGGCCGACGTGATCGACCTGGGCGTAGTCACCACACCGGGCGCGGCGCTTATGACCAAAGCCCTCGGCGCCGACGGCGGCGTGGTCATCACCGCCTCGCACAATCCCCTGCCCTATAACGGCCTGAAGTTCCTCCAGCCTTCCGGTATCGCCGTCACTGCTGTGATGGCTGATAAGCTCAAGACAATCTGGGACGAAAAGCAGTTCGCTCTGGCGCCGGGAGGGGCCGGCGGCGCCGAATCGCAAAACACCGACACGCACGCCACTCACGTCGAGGCGGTCTGTGCGATTTGCGATCCTGCTGCGATTGCGGCGAAGAAGTTCACCGTCGCCCTGGACAGCATCAACGGCGCCGGGTACATCGTCACGCCCATGCTGCTTAAGCGGTTGGGGTGTCGGCTCATACACATCAACGCCGAGCCGACTGGCGTCTTCGCCCACGTCCCCGAGCCGGTCCCCGCCAATCTCGATCAGCTCTCCCAAGCCGTCACCGAAAGCGGCGCCGACGTTGGGTTTGCACAGGACCCCGACGCCGACAGGCTCGTGGTCGCCGACGAGACGGGCAAGGTCATCAGCGAGGAGTATACGCTGGCACTGGCGGCCCAGCAGGTCCTGCGAGACAACAAGGGCAAGGTGGCGGTGAACCTGTCGACCTCGCGAATGATCGACGACGTAGCGGCGGCGGCCGGCGTCGAGGTCGTTCGGGCCCCCACCGGCGAAGCGAACGTCGTCGAGGCGATGCAGCGGACAGGTTGCATTTTCGGCGGGGAGGGCGGCGGCGGAGTTATCGACCCGCGCGTCGGCGGCGTTCGGGACGCCCTGGTCGGAATTGCTCTGATCCTCCAAGCCCTCACCGACACCGATCAGACGATCAGCCAACTGGCGGCCGGGGTCGGTAGCTGGTGCATGATCAAAACCAAGCTGCCCTACCAGCGGCGCGCCGTGGCCCAGTTGATCAAGCGGACGCGCGAGGCGTTCGAATCCCGCCAGGGCGCCAAGTTCAACGACACCGACGGATTGCGAATCGACTTACCCCACAGCTGGGTCTCGCTGCGCGGGTCCAACACCGAGCCGATCATCCGCATCATCGCCGAAGCATCCGACCACGCCGCCGCCGAGGCCCTCATCAACGAAGTTGCCGCCATCGCCGAAGAAAAGGGCGCATGAAGCTTTTTTAATGTGTCAGACATTGCAATAGGCGTAGTGATTCTTGGGGAAAGGACTAGGTACTCATCATGCGAAAGAAACGGCATAAGTTTAAGATCCTGCTTATGGCGCTCCTGCCGGTTCTCATATTGGGAACCTGGGATATTTGCGTGCTCACACAGGCCCACGTGAGTTCCAGGATTACGATATCGCGCGAAACCACGCATATTCTGGAGCCGTTAAATGAGGACGGGACAGTCAATTATCTCGCCGCGATTGACGCTCAATGTCGTGAAGGAGTCACCCGGCAGAACAACGCGGCCGTGCCGATTATCCAGGCCCTTGGATCTGACTGGCTGCCCGAAGAATCCCGCCAACGCATTGTCGAACTGTTAGGTATCGAGCTGGCGCAAGCGCAGGGGGCATACTTCGTGACGCTGAATGAGTATGAAAAGGCTCACGCGCCCGTCTCGCAGCCGGCGACCTCCGAAGCCGAGCAAGAGGAATCCCAGGCCGAGAAGCAACTGAAAGAAGCCTTTCGAGGGCCTTGGTCGACCGATGACTTCCCGATCATCGCAGGATGGCTTGAAACGAATGAATCGCAGTTGGAGCTTATCGTCGCCACCTCGAAGCGAACGCGATATTACGTGCCATTGGTGCCCATCTCGGATCCCCCGTCCGTTATGGACGACCTCGCTCGGGATCTTGGACGCTTACAGCAAGTTGCAAAAGCCTTGGCTGCCGGGGCGATGAGGAAGCTGGATTCCGGCGATCTCGACGGCGCGTGGGATGATCTTATGGCGATACACCGCCTCGCCCGCTTGATCAGTCAGACACCTTTTCTGATAGATCGGCTGATCGGGCTGGGCATCGAGGGGCTAGCGTGTTCCAACGATGCAGCACTAGCCGAGGCCGGCGCCATTTCGTCCGCCAAGGCCCTGGAATACCTCGCCGAACTGCAAGCCTTACCGCCGTTACCGGGCATAGCCGATACGTTGACCAGAGGCGAAAGGTTTGTTCAACTGGACGGGACGATGGAAATATGGCGCGCCACAGCGGAAAGGGGAGGCGCAACAGATCTGCGGAAGCTGCCGTTCGGGGCGAGAGCCGAGCTTGCCAAGATCAATTTTGACGATCTGCTCCGCAGGCAAAACCGTTACTTGGATGACCTCGTTTCAATGTGTGAAGAACAAGACTTCCGCAAGAGAAATGCCGCGCTGGCGGAGCTTTACGAGGAAGCCAAGTGGCTCGAGGAAAAGGGGCAGAGGCGATTTAAGGGCTGGAGGTTCGCTTTTATATGTGCGAAAGCCTTTGCAATGGGCGTTCGGAAGACACGCGAAGAGACGACAGAGG
>DAOVQV010000124.1 GCA_030628445.1 Phycisphaerae bacterium
ACAACGGAACATCTTCCAGGACGCGACCATCTTCTCCTTGACCAGCAGGCAAAGGTTCTCCACCATGCACAGGTCCACGTCTTCGTAAGTGCCTGGACCATCCAACTCGAATGGATCGTCTCTGCCTCCTGCAATCAGGTCAGCGTCATAATTCATCTTCAGTAAGCCACCAATCCCGACGTCTTTGTGTTTCCGCTGGGTGTTACCCGAGATGAACGGGTAGCTGTCATCGGCAATGCCCTTGTACAACGCCAATGTCTTGCCGATACCGTTTAGGTTCGCCGCGCAGGCGGCCCGCTTTGCCAGTTTCTGGGCCTGGGAGATGCTCGGGACCAGAATGGATACAAGCAGCCCTATGATCGCGATGACCACCAACAGCTCAATCAATGTAAAACCTTTCACTCGTCGCATGAGGCGACCTCCTTCCAAGAACTATGCGCCAAACGCCTGGCTGGGACGCTCAAAAACTCCTATTTATGATGATGCCGTTATGCTTGTGTTGCCTCTGCGCGTCGCAGCCCTTGCCTGACTCGGCCGGGCGGGAAGCCCGACCTGGGGACACCAAACTTGCCCGGGCGCCGCTCGCCCGGTTTCCATATTCACTTTCCAATGCTCTAAAACCCACCTACCGCTCCAAGCTACGTTCGCAACGCAAATCAGCGGAACCGAGGGCGACGGCCGCCTCAAGGGAGAACCCCGAAACCTTACGTTCCGGGCTCGTTCAAACGTTCACCGTCCCTCTCCACGCATTGCGGCTTGTCGCGCTGATGGACCACACGGCGTGCTTATGCTACAGCGAATAATGCATCATGAGTGCAGCCCATGGTGCAACCCAGCCCCATCGGCGCCACCAGTATTGTATCCCCACTCGGCCTGGCGTGTCAATGCCGCCGGGAGATTATTTTCGCCCCCAGACATACGGCTTGGGCTTCCTGCGGGCCCCGCACCACCCGGGGGGCCTCTTACCGGGAAGGCCGTCATCACGGCAGCGGGACCCACCGGGTGGTAACTAAGTTCCCGCCCGCTCGCCGGGGCGGCGCACAAGGCGCCCGCGGGTAACGGGATTGACACCGGAGCCGAACGGTTCTAGTCTTCTCTAGAGACCGCTATCGGTTATGCGGGCAGCTTTCCTACAGGCCAAAAAGGGAGATTTCCATGACGGACGTCGCGGCCATCCGCAAGCAGTTGGATTCACACGGTCAGTCGCACCTACTTGGGTTCTACGATCAACTGGACGTTTCTCAGCAGGCGGCGTTGGTGGAACAGATTGAGGGGATCGACTTCGATCAACTTGACGAACTGATAAGCGATTACATCCTGAAGCGTCCACAACTGCAGATAGGGGAACGGATCGAGCCGGCTCCTGTTGTTTCGGCTAGGTCGTCCGGCCCGGTCGAGATAGAGGGGGCCAGGCGGCGCGGCCGGGAACTAATCGCCGCCGGGAAGGTCGCCGCCTTTGTCGTTGCCGGCGGGCAGGGAACCCGCCTGGGATATAAGGGCCCCAAAGGATGCCTCGAGGCGACACCAGTAGCGCACAAGTCCCTGTTCCAGGTCTTTGCCGAGCAGATCTTCGCAACCGGCCGGGGGGTCGGGGGCTCTATCCCATGGTACGTCATGACCTCCCCGGAAAACGATACCGCTGTGCGTGCGTTTTTTCGCGCTCATCACTACTTCGGACTTCCTGAACAGGATGTGTTCTTTCTCGTCCAGGGCACGATGCCGGCCATCAGTTTTAACGGGAAGGTCCTCCTGGAGAGCAAGGACCAGTTGGCGCTGAGCCCCAACGGACACGGCGGGTGCATATCGGCGCTTCACAGCAGCGGCGCTTTAGACGACATGGCCAGTCGGGATGTGGAATTGATCAGCTATTTCCACGTCGACAACCCATTGGTCCGCTGTATTGATCCTCTTTTCCTCGGCCTGCACGATCTGCAAGCAGCGCAGATGAGCGCCAAGTCCCTGCCAAAGCGCGACCCGTTCGAGCCGCTGGGTAATCTGTGCCTGGTCGACGGGAAGGTTACGGTTATAGAATATTCCGACATGCCGCAGGAGGTGGCGACGGGCACCACCGAAGACGGGCATCTGCACTTCAGTGCCGGCAGCATCGGAGTCCACGTGCTATCGCGATCGTTCGTCCAGCAGCTCACGGCCGATGATCGCAGACGCTGTTTGCCCTACCACCGTGCCGACAAGTGCGTTCCCTTCGTTGACGAGCGAGGAGAGGTTATCAACCCGGCCGAACCAAACGCGGTCAAACTGGAAATGTTCGTCTTCGACGCCCTGCCCCTTGCCGACAAGACCGTCCTCCTGGAGACGGAACGGTCCGAAGAGTTCAGCCCCATCAAGAACACATCCGGGCAAGACAGCTTACCCACGAGCCTGCACGATCAGATTCGTCGGGCCGCGACCTGGCTGGAGGCAGCCGGCGTCAGTGTGCCTCGGGACGCGGACGGACAGGCCGCCGCAGCTATCGAGATATCCCCGCTTTTTGCCTCCACCCCCGAACAGCTCGCACAGAAGATAGATCGGGAAATGGTCATTGCCACCGGCGACAGCGTCTATCTCGGCGAGCGGGGGCAAGTCGGCGGAAATCGCTGAGACCAAAACACTCCAAGTTGGCGGTTTTGCTTTCATCGCGTCCGCGGTAGGATACATCCCATGCCCCGCAGACGAGTGCTGATCCTGGCGAACAAAGCCAAACCCGGCGTGCCTGAAAAGGTCGAGCAGTTGCAACCTTGGTTTGCCCAGCGTGCCGAGGTCCTGGCGGTGCTCGATATCACAGACACGCTTCCGAAGGACGCCGAATCGGCAGATCTGTGTGTGGTGTTTGGTGGCGACGGGACGCTGCTGACGGCCGCACGCATGCTTTCCGGGACCGACGTGCCGCTGCTGGGCGTCAACATGGGCAAGCTGGGATTCCTGGCCGATTTCGACATCGAGCACATGCAAAAACACTTCGACGAGATCATCTCCGGTAAGATCCCGCCCGCCGAACGCATGATGCTGCGGGTTCGCGTCAACAGTTGTGAAGAACACAAGTTCTGCACAGTTGCAGCCAACGATATCGCCATCTCCGCAGGCCCACCGTTCCGGATGATCGATCTGAACGTCGCCAGAGGCACACAAGACATCGCCCAGTACATGGGCGACGGGCTCGTGATCTCCACACCCACCGGTTCGACGGGATACAACATGTCGGCCGGCGGGCCCATCCTTGAGCCGACGCTCGACGCGGTAACGATAACGCCCGTGGCGCCGCACAGCCTGTCGTTACGTCCGATGGTGGTGCGATCCAATCAAACGATCCATATTACTGCAACGCGAGTCAATCCGGGCACGACCTTGATTGTCGACGGGCAGGTCTCCTCGGGCCTCTGTGACGGGGATGTCGTCCAGGTCACCCGGGCCGAGAGACCCTCCAGAATCATCCCGCACCCCGGAAAGCCCTTTTTCCATACGCTTTCGACAAAACTGAAGTGGGGCCAAAGCCCGCATCACACTTAGAGCCCCTAACAGGATGAGGCGCGAGCCGCGTTGTGACGCCAATGAGATGGATACAAGGAAGAACGACGATGGAATACCTTAATGGTATGTCGAGGAATTCTGACGCCGTAGACGCTCATTGGCGTCGCAAGGCGAAGGGACGTGCGTCTTTCACCGCACCCCTGCGTTGGTCAGGCTCGACGGCCCGCCAAGGGCCGTCGTCACCCTCCCGCCTTGGGATGCGACAAAATACACTACGTCGCGACTACGTCTCATTCTGTTAGGGGCTCTCAGCAAGAAGCCCTTCCCGCCGACACAGACAGATCGCCCAGATGGGCGGGAAAATCCGCTGGGTAGCGTCTGGGCTGTCACTTACAATGTTTGGCCATGAAAGTTGACCCGCGATTTCTCACCTCCGAAGGCCCGGAAATATTCACCGGCACGGAGCTGTTGCTCAAGGGTGCCCTTGAAACCGAAGGGGGCGTACACCTTTTGGGGGGCTATCCGGGCAGCCCGGTCGCGGGTTTCTTCGACTCGATGACCCTTATCAAGGACCTGCTGAGTGAAAAGGGCATCCGCGCGGTCATGAACAACAACGAGGCACTGGCCGCCGCGATGCTCAACGGGTCCCAAACCGTTGGATGCAGGGCCATCATCGCCATGAAGTCGATCGGCGTTCACGTAGCGGCCGACGCGCTGGCTTTGGGGAATCTCGCCGGGGCCCATCGCGACGGCGGGGCGATAGTCATCTACGGCGACGACCCGTGGTGCGATTCAACCCAGGTCCCCGCCGACAGCCGCTACATCTCCAAGCACCTCTACATCCCCATCTTCGAACCGTCCAACCCGCAGGAAGTCAAAGATTTCGTGGACCTTGTCTTTAAGGTTTCATCGACGGCTGAGCTTTACGCCGGATTTGTCCTCCCGACAAACCTAGCCGACGGCGGCGGGGCGGTGCAGTGCAAACCCAACCAGTACCCCAAGTTTAACGTCCACCAGAAAAAGACACTTCAGACAGCCCGGATCGATCTGGACAAGTTCGTCCTCCTGCCACCGAGGACCTGGTGGCAAGAAGCGAGTTTCCCTCAGCGATTCGCCCGGGCGATCGATACGGCGCGCGAGCTTGGCCTGAACAAGATCGCTTTCTCGGACGGACATCGCAAGCCGCTCGGCTTCGTCGCCAGCGGGTTGGCGCACGACTATCTGGTCCAGGCACTTTGGGAGCTGGGCCTGCTGGGTGAGTTTCCGGTTCTCAAGTTCGGTATGAGCTACCCGCTTGACGCGGATTTGCTCGGCCAGTTCGCCGCCCAGTGCGATCAGATCGTCGTTATCGAAGAGCGCCGCGGATTTCTGGAAGAGCAAATCTCACAAATCCTACTAAAGGACCGCCAAGCGGGTCTGGATTCGTCAGCTGCGAAGCTTTGGGGCAAAAGGTTCCCCGGCGGCCTGGAGGGTATCCCCTCCAAGCAGGGCCTGCATCCCTCGATCTTAATCCGGCGGTTAGCGAAGCTTCTCAAGCACCTTGGGATCCCGGGCGGCCAGGGCGGTGCGGGTGATTCGAGCAGGGCAGATAAGGAAATCCAAACCATCGAGGCCACGGGACGGACAGATGTCGGGGCACTACCGTTTCGGTCGGCGACATTCTGTCCGGCCTGTCCGCATCGGGACAGCGCCAGCGCCTGTTTGGATGTCAAGAAGCGGCTGATGGACACCGAGTACATGGCCCGCAAGTACGGCCGCGGACCTGTGGACCTGCTGTTTCACGGCGACACCGGGTGTTACACAATGCTGCTGTACCCACCCACCACGCCGTTGATGCATGATTATTCCGGGATGGGGTTGGGAGGCGGGACGGGCTCGGGGACCGAC
>DAOVQV010000143.1 GCA_030628445.1 Phycisphaerae bacterium
CCTTAGCCAGCCCGGCCGCCTTGACGGCGACACCGTGCTCGCGTGACAGGACATATGTCCTGGCCGCCGCCAGGTCGGTGAAGATTCTCGCTTCGGGTGTTGGCACGGAGGCGCTCCGCATGAGGGTCTTGGCGTAGGCCTTGTCCGCCTCCAAGCGGGCCCCTTTTGCGCCGGGCCCGAAGCACAGAATCCCCGCCTGGGTGACGGCGTCGCCCATACCGTCCGCCAGCGGGTCCTCCGGACCGATGATCACCATGTCGACGGCGTTGTCTGTGGCGAAGGCGACGATTCCGCCCACATCCTCCACCTTGATATCCACACATTCGGCATGCTGTGCGATCCCGGGGTTACCCTGAGCTGCCCACATCCGATCGCACAGAGCAGATTGGGCCATCTTCCAGGCCAGTGCATGCTCCCTGCCGCCGCCGCCTATCAACAAAAGCTTCATCGTAAATCCCTTTGTGCTTGCGGGCGCGCCTCATTTTGCCAGGAGCTCTAAACCTTCTGCGCCCTGGCGAGCTCCTTGAGTTTAGGCAGCTGCTTCCGCAGCTCCGTCGCCGCAGCGGTCCTGGGGAACCGATCCACCACGTCGGCGGCAAGTTTACAGGCGGAGGCGAACTGCTTCTTGATGATCCGATCACAAATCTGATCCCTCAGCCGGCGTACCTCTTCGATCCGGGTGTTATCCTCCAACGTAGGGATCTGAGACATCGTAATCCGAGCCTCTGAAGAATCCGGATATGCCCCGACCAGCTGGCGTGCGGTGTGAAGCGCCTCGCCCCACTGTCGCTGCTTTGCAGCCTGCTGTATCTGACTATACATTTCGCGCCGGTGCTGATCGAGCCGCTGGACCACTTGCTGCTCGACCTTCTCAACCAGCGCCGCGGCCTGTTCGGACCCGCCATCCGCGATCAGCAACTCGTGGGCCGCCACCTGGGCCTCATCCAGCTCGCCTGCGGCGATAAGCTCGTCGATCCGGATATGAGCCTGGCGGATCCTACGCACCGAGGCGTCCGAGGAGCCCTCATCAGCCTGCTCTGTTAGCTGGGCCAATTGGCGATGGTCCGGGACTTCTTGGGCCGCCTGATGTTGCTCGACACTTCGCGGGGCGTTGGGGTTGATTTCGCCGATGGAGGTCTCTATCCGGCGGAGCACCTCGACAGCATCTGCGGCGGCGGCAAGGGCGGGTTTGCCGGCATGGCGAGACCGCTGGCCTGATTCGACGACCGACTCGATGATCTCCTGCCTCTCGCGCGAGGCGCAATACAATTGACGGACGATCCACGCCGCCGCCCACAGCACACACCCAGGGAGGACCCCCGCCAACAAGAACCCCACAGCCCACAGGGCCGTCTCCAGGTCGATCTGCCCCCCCGGCGCCACACTCATTACCTTAAAGACACCCGCAAAGACGCCCCCCAGCGCCATCAACGCCGCCAGCACCAGCAAGGAGACGACCAGGATCGTTGGAGCTGTTTGCGGGACCTTAACGTTTGCTTCATATTTGCCCATGATCCGCCCTCTGCCTGTCACGGTATCAGATATAGTCGAAACACCACGCTTCGCCACGAAAAAACCTCGCTCATCTCGATCCGATGATCCCCCTGCAAACTGACGGAAACCATTAGCCCAAGATCGATCATGTGTTACACCAATTCAAGGGTGTTGGCAAGTCCCCGCAACGTCCTGATAAAAAAACCGCCATTTTTTCATATTCGCTTGCATGGGTCCCGCCCGCCCGTATAATAGTAATCTGTGGGTATGCAGATTCTTTCCTAAAGTATTCGATGTTGATCGTTTGTTTGTAGTGATACTGTGAACCCCTTTCGAGCCGGCTCCCCCCCGGCCGGTTCGAATGCCGAGGCGGTGCCTGTCGTCCCCCCCCCGCGGCAGGCCCGCCGTTTTTTTCTGCTCACAGCGCCGGCGCAAGCTCATTCGGAATCCGGATTACCCCCGTCGAACACGCACAAGCAAGCCGGTAAACCGTGCCGTCGATGGTGACAGCCTCGCCGCCAGAGACGCCAACAATCCTAGGTGTCCGTCTTTTTGGTGCGGACCTTAAGCTTCGGGGGCTCGTGGCCCACCGTGCTGTCGGCGGTTACGGAATGCGTCAGAAATGTGTTTCCCTTGACCTCGGCGCCCTGACCTATAACGGTATCGCCACCGAGTATCGTCGCGTTGGCGTAGATGGTGACGTTGTCCTCGATTGTCGGATGGCGCTGCAGACCTTTGATAACCCTCCCTCGCTCATCCTTCGGGAAGCTCAAGGCACCGAGCGTTACGCCCTGATAAATCTTGACATTGTCGCCTATCTTGGTCGTCTCGCCGATAACCACGCCCGTTGCGTGATCGATAAAGAAGCTCTTACCGATCGTCGCGCCGGGATGGATATCGGTCCCGGTCAGATCGTGTGCGTACTCGGTCATGATTCGCGGCATGAGCGGAACACCCAGCTCACCGAGCTCATGTGCCAACCGGTATACGGCCACTGCGTAGAGCCCGGGATAGCAGTATATGACCTCGTCGATGCTCTTGGCGGCGGGATCTCCGTCAAAGGCCGCCTGGGCATCCAACGCCAACATCCGGCGGATCTTGGGAATTCGCGCCAGGAATTCCTGCGTGATCTGGGCCGCCTGGTGCCCACAGCGCTGAGGGTCCGAGCAAACCTCGCACTCACCAAGTACACACTTTCCGGCCATGCGGATGCATTTATTGATCTCGT
Organism: Phycisphaerae bacterium; assembly: GCA_030628445.1. Taxonomy (GTDB): domain Bacteria; phylum Planctomycetota; class Phycisphaerae; order SM23-33; family SM23-33; genus DAOVQV01. The sequence continues at coordinate 2,723 of DAOVQV010000143.1, forward strand.
CGGTCAGGTCTTCGCTGAGCTGGATGAGCAGGTTTCCCACGTGGAATTTGACGTTTTCGCCCGTAAGCTGCTTGCGGCCGAAATACCCCGGAAATACAAGCCTGCGAAGCTCATCGATGATCGTGACAATATTCTCCCGCGACGGGAGGTGCGTCGCGCCGATGCGCTGCGTTCTCTCATCAGCAGAATAGCTGGTTACGATCTGGTCGCTCAGCCATTCCAGATTCTCGCTCAGTGACTCGTTCATCTTTTCTTGCCTTTCCTGTCCTACGACGAGCATATTCTATGGCGCGGGCCCCAACAAGTCACTATTGACGCCGCCGGCCGCGCCGCAGGCGACCCCCACGGCGGACCTCAACTGCACGCCCTCCGGGGCAAACTGGACCGCAAAATGGCCTCACGGATTTGCGGATTCCGTGATATAATACTATCGGCTTCAGCCCGTTATGGGAGCGGCGAAGCTGTATCCGCACCAAAGACGGCAGGAGCGAATCTCGCTCGCCCTTACCACAGGTCGAAGACCCACCGGGTCCTCATCCGAAGGCGGGGCGCTTGGGCAATTGGTCTGGGAGGAACGGAAACGGTGATGACACCCAGGTGCGAGCTTAAGCAGGTACTCAAGAGACGTTCGCTGGTGCTCTGTGTCTTGATATCCACCTTCGTCCCAGCGTTGGTATCAAGCGTCGCCAACGCGGATCATTTCAACTGGCGAGATGTGGACGGGAAGAACTACCTGACGTCTGTGAAGCATCAGGGCGCGGCTGCATCTTGCTGGATACTTGCAGCCACGGGAGTTCTCGAGGCCAGGTTCGACGTCTGGTTCGACGATCCCGATCTGAACCTGGACCTTTCGGAACAACACGTTATATGCGACGGGAGGTACGGCGGCAGTAACGGGGGATTTGAATACGGGGCCCTGGCATTCTTTCGCGACATAGGCGTCGTCACCGAAGAAGAGCTTCCCTACACGGCCTCGAACACCTCTCCTTTGTGGCCCTTGCAGCCCGGATGGGAGGACCGGGTACATAAGATTACCGAATATGAGGAGTACATAACGTCGTCGAACCAGAACATAAAGGACTACCTGCACACCTACGGGCCTCTGCTTGGGACGATGAACACGCACTACGATTGGTACTGGCCCGTCGAGCCCGTCGGGAGCAGTGAGACACCCGAGGAGCTTGTAGGATCCTACGAGCTATCCGACCCGGGGCAGACCGGCTGGATCAACCACGCTGTGACGGTCGCCGGATATCACGACGACCCAGCGGTCGAGGGCGGCGGGTACTGGATCGTCAAGAACAGTTGGGGGGTTTTGTGGGGAGACGACGGGTACGGATATATCCGCTACGGTGTGCTGGAAGCCCACCACCGCATCCACGCCATAACCGGCGGCGCCTACATCACGCCTGAACCGGGCGGGTTGGTCCTGCTGCTGGGAGGCGCCTGCGGGGTCCTTCTGCGCAGGCCGAAGCGCGGTTCCCCCTCCTGAGACCCTTGCTGCCCCCCGGCCAACTGCTCCACCAGATCTTCCCACGAATGGTGAATCCTCAGGGCCCCCTTGCTATTCCCTTCCCGCCCGGGGGAAGCGAGTAGGTGCACCGAGGCCCACCTTTTGATCCGTTCGGCGACCTGACGAGCCAGCGGCTCGTCGGCGGTGATAAGGAAGGTCCTCTCGACGCCGCTGCGGTGGTATGTCCGAACGGTCCGCTCGATCGTTGGGAGGTTGTCTCGCCTGACGGGGGTCCCCAGCACGACCGGAATATCGGCAAATCGCCGCAGCAGCAGGTGACGCAACGGGGCGAATTCCGCCAGCGGACCGGGGAAGAAGAAGACAACTTCCCCTCGGCGGCGAAGACGGTTTAGACTTCGACGCCACCTTGGACCATCGGAGGCGCCTCCGGGGACCCGGGCGTCTATCAGGAACACACGGTCCGGCGCCGGGACGTTGAGCAGCAGCGCGGTTTGCGCCGTGAAGGCGAAGGGACCGTACGGGACGCCGACCAGCTCAATAGGAGTAAGCCCAGGTCGCGGACCGCCGATCAAGACGAAAAACTTGCTCCCCCAACTGGGCGCCAGGAACAACCGGTCAG
>DAOVQV010000021.1 GCA_030628445.1 Phycisphaerae bacterium
GTCTTCACCGGACAACATGCCCCATCCTTGTACTACGTCCCGGTCCGGCGGGATTTCGAAGAATGGATCATCCTGGGCGTATTCAACTGGAAAGACTCCTATCAGGATTTCTCCGTGCCGCTTGACCGCTTTGCGGGCGCCGGAACCTGGCGCGCATTTACGTTCTGGGATCAGACCTACTTGGGCGTACACAGGAATAAAATGACCGTCAAGGACGTCCCCGCCCATGGCTGCCGGGTGATCGCCCTGCGCAAGGCCCTGCGCCGCCCCCAAGTAATCGGGACCGACATCCATATCTTTCAGGGCGCCGTCGAGCTGGCGTCCGTATCCTACAGACGCGGGGTCTTGGACATCGATCTGCGGCACATCACCCAGGCCGAGCGGAGGGTGACAATCTGGCGACCCCCGCGTTATCATCTCAAGAACATCGAGACTGACGCGCGCGGCCTTCTCGTCGATACCCGCAAGCGGAACCTCTTGACCATCCACTTCTCCGGCCGCAAGCGCGCCCGCCTTCGCCTGCAATTCACCCGCAAGAAGTAAGAGCACCCAGTAGGTCATGAGAGGGCGAGTATTTCAGGGTGGTTTCGCCGCGGCTCTTCGTCATAATATGCCAATCCCATGACACACCTCACATAATCGCCGGGAGCGAACCGATGAGCGAAGCGAAGATAATCCAACTGGCCGAGACACTCGGTAAGGCACTGGCCGAGACACCCGAGACCACCAAACTGCACAAAACAAGGCAGGTTCTCCAGGACGACAGCGACACGTCCGAGCTTCTCAAACAGTATCAGCAACAGGTCGAAAAGGTCGCCCAGATGGAGAGGGACAAAAAACCGATCGAGGTAGACGACAAGCACAAGCTACAGGAGCTGGAGGATAAACTGCTGGGATCCGAGCTGTTCAAGAAATTCACGGCCGCCCAGGTCGACTACGCCGATCTGATGCGAAAGGTCAACGAGGCCATCGGCAAGCAGCTTGGCGAACCGGATACGATCCAGACTTTGTGAACCGTAGGCGGACCGTGGGAATCACATGCCTCCGAATTCGCATCTGTCTCTTGATCCAAGTCGATTCAACGACCTCGCCGACTCGCTAGGCGAGACGCCTGCGACAACGATCCCGGTGCACCGGCTGCGTCAGAGGATGTGCAAAGTCTATCTTGCCGGTCAGCCACGGAACTTCTCCGCCGCGATCATCCAACAAGACCCCGTACCGGACGAACCGATGGGCTTCGGGACCGATCCGGAGTCGATGTGGCGGGTGCTTCAGGAGGTGGAAGGATGGTACTGCGTAAACGTCGCCGCCCAGATCGTCGAGCCATTAGGGCGAATCATGCACAAGGCCCTGGGCCACCCGATGAAGCACTACGGGGATGTCTATCACATCCTTCGCGGCCCTCCGCCACAGCAGACGCATCCCCATGTCCGCCAACTGACGACGGATGACCTGCCGTTACTGGAGGCGGCTCCCAAACAGCTGCGACCCGACGCATACAAAGACCTCGACACCGCGCTGCTCGAAGGTGTGATCGCCTCCCCAATCGTCGACGGACGGATTGTTGGGATTGCACATACCAACGCACGCACGGCGCAGCACGGCGACATCGCTGTACGCACGGGGAAGGGCTTTCGCGGGCGCGGCTATGCCACCGCAGCCGCAGCAATCGTAGCTCGGCGCCTCATCGAAGCCGGGCAGACTCCCGTCTGGAGCGCGGGCGAGACCAACGCCGCCTCGCTCCGCATTGCCCAAAAGCTGGGGTTCACACAGGTTTTTCGACGGGTCTATTTAATCGCCAAGAAGCGTGACCATAGCTAGGTCCGAATCACTGCAAGTCGCCGCTGTGCTTGTAGAGGCGTGTCTGGAGCTGGCGGTTATAGGCGGTAAAGTCAGACGTTGCGTCGGGGTCGTTTTCGATCTGGTGTGTGGTCATGAAGACCTTCGCATCGAGGTTATCCAGGTAATGGATGAAGTACGCCTCGGGAACGGCCGGGAGCTTCGGCGAGCCGAACTCAAAGGCCCCGTGATGCGACAGGATGATATGCTCAAGCAGCATGAGCGTCTTTTCGGGAACCGGCTCGCCGACTTCCTCAGCCAGTTCGCGCGCCTTCTCATGCAGCCAGACGACCGCGATCGTAATGTGCCCCACGAGCGTCCCGCGATCGGTATAGGTAATCGACCTGCCGCCAGAAAGCTCGGCGATCTTCCCGATATCGTGCAGGAACACGCCGGCGAAGACCAAATCCGAGTTGAGATCCGGATACAGCGGTAAGAGCACCTTAGCTGCCCGCGCGACGTTCAGCGTGTGCTCCAGCAAACCGCCGATGAACGGATGATGCATCTGCATCGCTGCCGGGGACTTCTTGTAATCCGCCACCAACTGGCGATCCTCGACGAATTTCTTGATCAGGGCCCGGATGTGCGAGTCTTTGATCCCCCGCATGATCTCCAGCAACTCAGACCACATCACCTCCACGTCAAGCTCGGTGACGGCCAGGAAGTCCGCCACGTCCACCTTCTCCGCCGGTACGGGTCGGCAGGAATCGATTATGAGCTGCAGCTCGCCGCGATACTCATCGACGCGGCCCTTGACGTGCAAAAAACCATCCGTGGACACTCCATCGAATATCCGCTGCGTCGCCTGCCACAAGCGCCCGGAAATGTGCCCCGTCCGGTCGCACAGCGTGCAGACGACGTATAGATCGCCCGACTTGGTCGTCCGCAGGTCCTTGTCGCGGACCAGAAAGACCTGATCGACCGTCTGATCGCGGCTCAACTGGTTTACGAATAGCCTCTGTTCGGCCATGCGGGAATTATACCGCCCCGGCGGAGCGTTGAAAATGCTTCATTGGCGAGCTATAAACATCCCGTTTGAGGATAAGAGGTGTTCGATGCGATACAGCCAGATGTTCATACCGACGGTTAAGGAAATTCCCGCCGAGGCGGAGATTCCATCGCACCGGCTGATGATCCGGGCCGGGTTTATCCGCAAGCTCGCCAGCGGAACGTATTCGTACCTCCCGCTGGGGTGGCGGTCCCTGCTGAAGATCGTCAATATCGTCCGCCAGGAGATGAACGCCGCCGGCGCCCAGGAGATCTCCATGCCCATCATCCAGCCGATGGAGCTGTGGGCCAAGACCGGGCGTGACAAGGACTACGGCGAGACGATGTGCCGCTTTACGGACCGTCACGGCCGGGAAGGCGCACTGGCCCCCACGGCGGAGGAAGTGGTCACCTCTTTGGTCGCCGCGGATATCAGCAGCTACAAGCAGTTGCCCATCAACCTCTACCAGATCAACACCAAATTCCGCGACGAGTTCCGCCCGCGGTTCGGGGTGCTTCGCAGCCGCGAGTTCCTCATGAAAGATGCTTACAGCTTCAACACAGACGCCAACAGCCTCAACGAATCTTACCAGCAGATGTATGAGGCGTACCGTAGGATTTTCAGCCGATGCGGATTGCCGTTCCTAATCGTCGAGGCGGAAACCGGGGAGATGGGCGGCTCGCAATCACACCAATTCACCGTGCCTTGTGAGACCGGGGAGGACATCATCGTTCAGACCGATGATCTTTCTTACGCGGCGAATCTGGAGAAGGCTGAGGTAGACCCGCTTCCGAGAGAGGACGCCAGCGCCGACATAGAACCCCTGGAAGAAGTCCACACGCCCGGGGTCGGCACGATCGAGGATGTGTGTGCCTTTCTTGGCACGCAGCCGGCCCAGATGATCAAGACACTCATCTATGAGGTCGGCGAAACCCAGACCGCCGTGTGTCTGATCCGCGGCGATCACGAAGTGAACAATGAGAAGCTCACCCAGGTATGCGGCGGCGTGCACATAGAGCTGGCGGATGAAAAGACGATCCGGGAAGTCTCTGGCGCCGCGGTGGGTTTCGCCGGGCCGATGGGCCTGGCTGGGAAAGTCGATAAACTCATTATCGATCACGCCATCGCCGCGATGATCACCGGCGTGACCGGAGCAAATAAGACCGACTACCACGTAAGGAATGTCGTGCCGGGCCGGGATTTCCCACTGGAAGGCGGCAATGTTGTCATCGCCGACGTCCGCAACGCCACGCAAAGCGACACGCACGGGGGCAAGAAGTTGCTGTTTACGCGCGGCATTGAGGTTGGGCAGGTCTTTAAGCTCGGAACCAAGTACAGCGAGCTGCTCGGCGCGAAGTTCGACGACGAGACCGGCGCGGACAAGCCATGCCTCATGGGCTGCTACGGGATCGGGATCAACCGGATACTGGCCGCGGCGATAGAGATCGGCAACGACGAAAAGGGCTGCATCCTGCCGATCAGCATCGCGCCGTTCGAGATCGAGGTGCTCCCGATAAACAACGATAGCCCCGACGTGGTCGCCGAAGCCGAGCGAATCTACCGCCAGCTCGTCGAAGCCGGCGCCGACGTTCTGCTGGACGACCGCAACGCACGCCCGGGCGTGAAGTTCAACGACGCGGACCTGATCGGCGTTCCGCTTCGCCTCGTCGTCGGCGATCGAAGTCTTAGGGAAGGGGATGTCGAAATCAAGCGGCGCCGGGAACCGAAACCCACGGCGACACCGGCCAGCGAAGCGGTGGCTAAAGCAATGGAGATCATCGATCAGATGAAACAAGAGCTGCTCGCCTCCGGATGACCCGCTGCGACAACGAGCCACACCCGACAAGCTGCCAATGGCGAAACCTCGAAACAACGTTCTGGACTACCTGACGTACCTCGCGGTGCGCATCTTCGCCATGTTCGTGCATATGTTCGGCGTGCGGACCAACTACCGCACGGCCAGGTGGATAGGCGATCTGCTGTACAAATTCGACCGGCGCCACCGACGCCGAACGGTGCAGCACCTGAAGCTGAGCTTTCCAGACTGGAGCGAGCGGAAGATACGTCGCGCCGCCAAGGCCTCCATGCGCAACATGGTGTACCTTACCCTGGAGGTGCTGTTCACCACGCGTCTGATAACGCCGGCGCGCTGGCGTCAGCACGTCCGGCTGTCCAACATGCCCGAGACGATCCGCCTGATGCTGCGGCGGGAGTCGGGCCTGATTCTGGTGATCGGGCATTTCGGGAACTGGGAGATCGCCGGATACACGCTGGCGGCGCTGGGTTTCCCGTCGGTGGTGGTTATGCGCCCGCTTGATAACCCGTACCTCAACAGGTACCTGCTGGATATCCGGTGCAACGCCGGGCTGGACATCCTCTACAAGAAAGGCGCCACCGGCTCGATGGACGAGGTGCTTGACAATAAGGGCATGCTGGGATTCGTAGCTGACCAGGATGCGGGGCGCAAGGGGCTCTTCGTGGACTTTTTCGGCCGCCCGGCCAGCCACTACAAGGCGATCGGACTGATGGCGATGCGCCATAACGCACCGATAATCGTCGGTTACGGGAGGCGATTGGACGAGGCGTTCCACTTCGAGCTGGGCACGCACCGGATTATCCACCCGCACCAATGGGCCCGGGCGGACGATCCGCTGGTCTGGATCACGCAGCAGTATTCGCAGGCGATGGAAGAGCTGATTCGCAAGGCCCCCGAGCAATATCTCTGGTCGCACCGGCGATGGAAACATCGACCCGACGGCGAGGCGCCCGGTCCGGACGGTGTCGCGTGATGCAATCCAATACAGGGGGGGAAGTATCTTTCAGAACCCTGCCCGCACCTTTACGGCAAAGAACCGCCCATTCGGGTACGGTCGCCGCTGCAGGTACGTCTGGCTCTGACATAGGCGAGCAGTTGCAGCGCCATGATGCAAACGCACGCAGCCTTCCAAAGCAGCAGCCACCAGGGCCGCCACCATGCGCCGGTGTGATATTCGACGAAATCCGAGCAGCCGAACACAACGAAATTGACCGCCGCAACGGCCTTAGCCCCCCGGCCGCCCGGACGCAGAATCGCCACAGCAAAGCACACGCCAATAACAACCCAGAGAACCCCTTCGATTGGATTGGCATACTCGATCAGACTATCAATCAGCCCACCAAGCATCCCGCGGCCTCATCTCGATAATCATTCAGTGTCATGCTTGTTCCGCGTGCAAGCAAGCTGCACGCCCTACGCTGCGCGCTATTTCGTCGAACGCGCACATACCACTCTCTCTTTTCTTTACAGGTCCAAATACCAGATCAGCATTGTTTCGTGAGCAACACGCGGGGCATGGGCATACCCGTAACGGTCGATTGCTCCGAGATGACAGCCTCGGGCAGCGTAGAAACGGCAGGCCGGTATGTTATTGTTCTGCGTCTCGATCTTGATTTGTTTGCAGCCCTGCTTGCGAGCCCATTGAGCGGCCCGATCAAGCAATCCCGAAGCAATTCCCTTACGCTTATAATCCGGATGCATGCGGATGTCCCAAAGCACGGCCAGGTCATCTCGCCCCTGGACCATGTGGACCTTCGGCAAGCGAAAAGCGACAGTTGCACCGCCAACTGCCTTGCTGCCGTCAAAGGCCATCAGGAAGAGCCAATTTGACACGTCGAAACGACTCGTCCAACTGGAAACGTTTTCTTCTGGATCTTCGTCATGGTCTTTGACGTAGGGCTGATCGAACGGCGTCTCCGTGAGCGTCAGCCCGCCAAGCCCACCGTCAATCTCATCGACGCGAAAGACCGACTCCACCCGATGTCTCATCGGAATCTGCCCGTACTGCTCAAGTGAATCCGGACCGACCTTTCTGATCTGAATCGCCACGGTTGTCCCCTTCGCCCTTCAAGTACTTCACTCGCTTACGCTCTCGACCGGCGGCGGATTTCGATAGTCACCCTCGATATGCACCCGACCCCGCCGCGTGGGGAAACCCATTGGATCACCAGGCTCCAAGTGCCGTACGTTGGACCAAGTGGCGTGGTATTTCAGTACCGCACCTCCAGGCGCCCAGGCGCGCCATTCGGGCGCGCCGGCGCGCAGACCTCCTGCAAGACCACATGGCGCTCTACCACCGTTTGGTAAGCATAAGCCCCACTGCGCCGCGCTGCGGGTCGGTGTACGGCAGCACGTCCATTCCGAAGATTTTCGCTTCGTGATTCTGTGACACGGCGTGCCCGATTGCGATACCTATCAGCGCGCCGGAGATAACGTCGGCGAAATCGTGGTTCCGCGCGTCGATGCGCTCGTACCCGACGTAGCTGGCGAGTATAAACAGCGGGACGCCCACCCAAGGCCCGTACGCCTCATGCATCACGGTCGCCAAGCAGAAGGTGCTGGAGGTATGCCCGCTGGGCCAGCCGAACTCATCGCCGTTGGGGCTCTCCGTTCGGGCCAGAACCTTCAGACCCATCGTCGCCAGACCGTTCAGCGCCAAGGCCGAAAAAAGCGTCTTGGACACCTCGTAAGTCTTCGTGTCGCCTCGCGCCAGTGAGGTCAGGTACATCGCCCCGGCGACACCGAAATGCGTCCCCGGATTACCCCCCACGTCGCCGACCGTATCCCAGAACGTGTTAAGCTGCGACCCGTGCCGCGTGAAATGGTCAGCCACCTGGTCGTTCCCGCGGTTACCTGAAAGGACAATCCCCGTCACCCCCGCACCCGCCAGCATCACCAGCGCGAGCGGATTCTTGGCGGTCGCCAGCGTGTCGTCCCACATCATCGGGGCGAATTCCTTCGCGTCGCGCCCAAAGCTGCGCCAAAAGTCCCCCGGATACGCAGGTCCGCGCCGCTTCATCCAGTGGACGAACCCGCCCCCTTCGCCCGGCACCCCTAAAGGCGGCGCCGCGCCGCCTTCGCCCGACTGCGCAACGAGCAGCTCGCTACCCAGGGCCGCCCAGCACTCACTCATCTGCGGAGTGTCCGTGCGGGACTGCTCAACACCGCCGCCGGGGCCATCGAGCATCGCCAACTGCGGCAAGCTCGAAAGCTCATATCGCTGAATCGCAGCGTCGAACGCCTGCTGATCGGCGTGCGAACAGCCCGCCAGCAACACGCCACCCACCAGCAACCCAACCAAATATGCTAAACGCCGCATAGAAACACCCTTTCCCCTCCGACGGTCCGCACGGACAGTACATACATCATCGGCTACCAGCAAGGGAAGAACTTGAGCCTTTACCGCATGCAAACCGCGCAACGCACCGGCGAGACGACCCGAGGGAAAGACTCACTTCGTCCCAGAGGCCTGCTCTTTGACCTCTTTGCTGATTCGCATGGCGCACCAAGCGCGGCCGCACATGGAGCAGAAGTCCCCGTCAGGGTCGACCTGGTCCCGCCCGCGGATCGCAGATGCGGCCTCGCCGTCGAAGGCCAGGGCGAACTGCCCAGCCCAGTCGAACCGCGCGCGGGCCTCAGATATCCGATCGTCCCAGTCACGAGCGCCGACGTGCCCGCGAGCGACGTCGGCTGCGTGTGCGGCGATCTTATAGGCGATACACCCCGCCTTGACGTCCTCGCCGGTGGGCAGCGCCAAGTGCTCCGCGGGCGTGACGTAACACAGGAAGCTGGCGCCGTAGTACGCCGCGGCCGTAGCCCCAATCGCCGAGGTAATATGATCGTAACCCGGAAAGGCGTCCGTGACGATCGGGCCCAGCACGTAGAACGGAGCGCCGTCGCAAAGCTCCTGTTGGCGTGTCATGTTCATCTGAATCTGATCGAACGGGATGTGCCCCGGGCCTTCGACAATCGTCTGAACCCCGGCGGCGCGGGCGCGTCCCACCAGCTCGCCGAGTACTTCCAGCTCGGCGAACTGGGCCTCGTCGGATGCATCGGCCAGGCACCCAGGCCGAAGGGCGTCGCCCAGCGAATACGCCACGTCGTACTCGGCGAGAATGGCGCTGATCTCGTCGAACATCTCATACATCGGGTTCTCGCGGCCGTGATGGACCATCCACTTAACCAGCAGGGATCCACCCCGCGAGACCATGCCCATCTTGCGCTTCTGGGTCAACGCCAAGTGCTTCCGCAAAACACCGGCGTGGATCGTGAAAAAATCAACCCCTTGGGCGGCCTGGGCGGAAACGCCCGCGAGAATATCGTCGTAGGTAAGCTGCTCGATCGGTCTTTCGACGATCATCGAGTAGATAGGAACGGTTCCGACCGGGACGGTGGCGTTGGCGATCAGATACCGGCGCGTCTCGTCCAGATCCCCGCCGGTGGACAGGTCCATGACGGTATCGGCGCCGTACTTGACGGCCCATTGCAGCTTGAGAAGCTCCTGGTCCTTGCAGCTGCTGTCCGCCGAGGCGCCTATGTTGGCGTTGATCTTGGTGCCCACGGCCCGGCCGATCCCGATCGGGTCAAGCTTGGCGCCGCCGTCGGCGCCGTTCAGGTGGCGGCGGTTCGCCGGGATCACCACGCGACCCGCTGCGACCTCGTCGCGGATCCGCTGGGGGGCGATGCCTTCTCGCCGTGCGACACGCTCCATTTGCTCGGTTATTCGGCCCGCTCGTGCTTGTTGAAGTTGAGTCATCCTGCAATCCTTACCGCTGCCGGTGCGGTGCAATAAAATCGGCCGCCGATCAAAGCGGCCGGAAACGCAAACAGATTCATCTCCGTCCGCTTCCCTACGCAACTCACCCCGTCGCCCGATATCGGCGAGGGATTCATTGATCAGGTTCGAAGGGTCCTCTCAGTCCTGCCCGGGCCCTATCGGCCCTTCGGGACGCCCCTAGCGAACGACCCTATCCTAACGCGCAAACATCCCGCCAACAAGCTCAAGACAAAAACGCTCGCGCGCTGCCGCCGGGAGAGCGATTCGACTTCAGACGCCTTTGGCGCCTTCAGATCCCGCCCGCGGCGCGGCGGAGCCTGTTATGCAGCGTCGCGGCGTCCTCGTAGCGTTCTTCTTCGACGGCCCGGGCCAGTTCCCGCCTCATCTTTTCAACCGGATCGATGGGTATCTTGGCCTTGATGTCACCGGCCATGTCCTCCAGCAGCGCGATTTCCCCGCAGCTGCTGAGGGCCTCTTCCTGACCGGTCCGCCGGTAGAAGTCCTCGATCTGTTCGATCCCCTCCTGCACGGCCGCCAGGGCAGCTTTTGCTGTGTTGGCGTTCAGGGCCACGTGCGCCCGCGCACGGGCGTGCATCATCATCACGTACGGGCGGTACTGCTCCAGCGAGACCCGATCGTCCGGGCTGCGCGCATAGGCCGCGCAGAGGTCGAATACGCGAAGGTTCCGCTTCGTGTCGCGCCCGACGGCCTCGTAGCCGCCCAGCACGAACGCCGCCAGGTACCGGTGATAATACATCAACCCCTCGGCCCGAAGCGCCTGGCAGGCGTCTTCGGGCAGCTCAAAACCCTCGTCGGTGCCTTTGGCGTGCTTGTGTTCGGCGAGCTTCTTTTCGTAATAGGCCAGCAGCGACTCCTGCCCATGGGGCCTTTGCCCGTCGGGCCTCCCGGCCGTCTCCATCTGAAGAAGTCCCAGATCGAGGCGCAGTTGTATTTTTTCACGGCCGTCGTCGCCGACGATCTTGCGGACCGTAACCCGCCCCGGGTCGTAAGGCCAGTCGCCCAAGATTCGGCCGATATCCAGGCTCATTTCTCGCCGCCTCGCCGTGGGAAGTCGATGGCGGGTAAGGTTGCTCGCCTGGAGACCTCCACGCCGGAGAACTCCGCCTCCAGGACGCACTTACCCCCATTCAGTATATGCTCACCGATCCGGACAATCCGTATCCGTTTGGGAAAACCCAGACCGTTCGGTGTCATCATGTATTCGAACGTGGTGAAGGTTCCGTCCTCGCCGGGCCGATCGCCGCTTCGCGTCACAAAACGCAGCATGTGGCTTGTCGCGTCGAAGTAATAGGCCCACGGCGTACCGTCGTCGTCGAGCACACCGACGCGGATCACGTCGCCACCTTCCACCTTCGAACGCCGCAGATTCAGTGCATGTTCGCCGCGGCCCAGCAGGTTCATAGGCCCGCGCGCGCAGTGCAGTATCGTCGAAAGATCTTCGCCCAGGCGGGAAGTGAACCGCTCGTCGGGCGAAAAGCCATGGGCCTTCACCTGGCACGAGCCGGAATCGTCAACGGTCGCCTTCCAACGCCCTTGCGGCGCCTTGGCCCATGCGGTGATCTTCCCGCCTCGCAGGTCGATCAGTTGCTTCTGACGCGAGATCGAGGCGGCGCCGTCCTGGTCATAGCTGCTCACGAGCGCCCAGGCCTCCACCGCCCCCACACCTCGCCATCCCTCAAGCCCGCCGATCACCTCCACCCCGGCGATGATGACCTGGCGAGCTGGGCCTAAATCGTACCGATCGTACCCGCCCGGGCCCAACTGACCACAACCGCCCGAGACCAACCCCAACCAGACAACCACCGCCACATACACGCCTCTCATCCCAAACTCCTTGTCCTTAAATGCAAGAAACCGACCCATCCAAACTATGGCGCGGCCAGGCGCAAAACCACGCCCCGAAAGGCTTCAACAATATCCCCGGCGCGACTCGAACGCGCAACCTCTTGCTCCGGAGGCAAGCGCTCTATCCATTGAGCTACGGGGACCTCGCCACAGCAGAACAATTTTCGGGCCAACATGCACGGATGTCAATGCTCGCACGATGCAGGGATGGACAGTGCGCTGAGGTTTTGGCCAAGCCATGGCATTGTGCGGGTTCGCGCGGGGCATCCCAATCGGTAACCAACGCGGACGCAGCGGGTTTCGGCCGCTGACCGGAGCGGATAGAATACGCATCATGAAGTACCCCGCCATA
>DAOVQV010000301.1 GCA_030628445.1 Phycisphaerae bacterium
AGGAAATTTTGCCTGATACCGAGCGGTTGGGGCAAATCGTCAACACCCCGCCGGTCCCTCCCTCACACTCGGGCGGTTGTTGGGGTTCCCAGAAGCCATCCGAAAACCTCATTTCCGCTGCGAACGGCTCGTTTGTCGTCCGACGGCGTCGATCACACTCGGAATACTCATTGAATATAGCGTCGTTTTCTCTCCTTGCCGGCCGACAAAACTGCTCGTCCTCGCGACGAAAGCAGGTTTTGGGATGACTTCTAAACACAGCCCTTGAGCTTCATCGCGCGCACTGTTTGCTGGGCGATCTGCGCCATCGTGAAGACCGAGCAATCGTACATAAGGTTAAACGCGGGAGTGCGCCGAAAGCGCGTTTGGTAAAGCTTGCGCAGATACTCCTTCTCCGCCTCCTTGGCGTTCATGCGGAGCCTGGCCTGGGTGGGCGTCAGCCCTTCCCTGAAGGCGATCTGCTCGATTCGCCACTCCTGGGGCGCTTCGAGCCTGACCGACAGGCCCTTGGGCAGGTCGTGGGTCGCTCCCGCCCCTCCCTGGCCCACGACAATTGCATATCCCTTGACGGCGAGGTCGCGAATCAGCTCGGCCATGCGGTTGCGAATTTCGTGCCCGGATGGGACCTTCTTGCCCGACAGCGTCCGGAAGAAATCGACCAGCCTTTTCGGCTTGGCTCGCCTGTGCCGGTCCAGTTCTTCGGCCTCTATGTTGGTCTCCGAGGCGAGTCGGTCCAGGATCTCCTTATGGTAGATATTCCACGAGCGCCCGGGGGCGACCTCCTCGTTGAGAATATCGCGCAGCAGCAGCGCCAGCGAAAATCCCCAGCACCCGTACTGGCGGGAGATTGTAATGAACGGTCCGGCCTTTTCGCCCTGCGATTCGGGCTCGTGGCGGTGCTCCTGCATGTGTTGAGCCAACGAGACCTTAGCCATTTACCTGCTCCTGCTGGACAAGCTCCTGCCTTCAGTATTCTATTGCCTCAACACCCACAAGGCTACTTCCCGGCGGCACCGGCGCCTCTTGCGGTGACGCTGGGGGCCACCGACGGTAGTTACGTATCTTTTGGGCCCCGGCCGCGAGGTTTCTGCGATTCCGCCTTCCCGAAGATCATCCGCCCCGCCGAAGTCTGCAGGACGCTGGTGACCGTGATGGCGATTTCTTTCCCCATGTGGTCCCGGCCCTGCTCGACTACGACCATCGTTCCGTCTTCCAGGTATCCGACGCCCTGGCCGGGCTCTTCGCCTTGCTTGATGATCTTAACGCGCAGCGATTCGCCGGGCAGGACAATCGGCTTCAGAGCGTTAGCCAGATCGTTGATATTGACCGTCTCAACACCTCGCAGTTGAGCTATTTTGCCCAGGTTGTAATCGTTGGTGACTACCCGCGCGCCCAGGTGCTCGGCCAGTGCGACGAGCTTGGCGTCCACCGGTGTCCCCTCGTCGGTGCTTGGAGCCTGGGCGTTCAGCAGACGGATGCTGATCTTGTTGGAGCTTTGCAGGCGGTTGAGCACGTCGAGGCCCCGCCGGCCCCGGTTGCGCTTCAGCTTGTCGTCGGAATCAGCGATCGACTGCAACTCGCCCAGTACGAAACGTGGGACTATCAGCTCGGCGTCCAGGATCCGCGTATCGGCGATGTCCGCGATCCTCCCGTCAATGACGACGGACGTATCCAGCAGTAGCGGCCGCCTGCCCTTGGTCTGCCGGGAGAACTCCACGTAAGGGACCACGAAACGGAAATCGTCCTTGGTCTGAAGTACGAAGGAGACGCAAATGAACACGGCCGAAGCCCCCAGTAACACCTTCGCCAGGGCCATTATCGAGATTTTCGGCGGTGCGGGGATTTGCACGGCTTCCGGCGCCGCGCCCTCGCCGACAGATGGTATGGGTAGTTCAAGTGGAGGTGGTTTGGCCGCCTGGGTCGTTATCTCTCCGAATACGGTCCCTGTAAGATCCACGATCTGGGCGAGCACGTAGGCTATGATCAGCCCCGCCAAGACCCCGAAGAACAGGCCGCTCAACGCCTGCAACCGCTTGCGGCGCCAAAACATGTCCACCATCACCAGTGCAAACGCCGCCACCGCCGGGATCAGGATGTAAAGCGTAACGTACGTGACGCCTTGCTTGTAGATCTGGTATTGCTGGGCATATGAAACCGTGTACGCCAGCACCACCAACAGATAAACCGCTCGAACGATGTGAATTATCATCTTCTCACCTCAGCGAAGTGACGCCAGAAGGCACGGCAGATTCACGGGGACTATATCACGCCGACCCGAGGGCGGTAAAGTCCCTTTATCCGGCGGATGGTCGCGACGGGCACAGCGGTTCAGTGGTTCTTCAGACACAAGGACTTGTAACGGCAGGAGGGGCAAGCTGCGTCGGGGCGGCGGTTGAATCTCCCGCCGCGACGGGATCTGATCAACTCGCAAGTCAGCTCGGCGACTCTCGAACAAGCCGCGTCGATTGATTCGCCGGTGACCGGGAACGTGTGCGACGCGCCCCCCCGGAGGAAATAGACACGTGCCTCTACCGGCGGGGCGCCGAAGTGTTTCG
>DAOVQV010000061.1 GCA_030628445.1 Phycisphaerae bacterium
ATCCGCGTCGTCTTCGGGAAGGATGAGACGATCAGCATCAGCGAAGCATCGGGCGCCGGCGTGGCGAGATACCGCTCCAGCTGCTCGCGGTACGCGCTTACGAATGCATCCGCGTCGCGGACGACCACGATGCGTGTGGCGGTCAGGAAGGACGGGGTCCGCAGCTCATCGAGCACTTCGGCAAGGTCGGCCGTTGCGTCGAATTGTGTTACGCACAATTGCGGATCGCCGTCGCCGACGACGCCGGCGATAATCTGGCGCCGGTGGGTGTCGCGCAGAAACGCGTCGGGCCCGTGGAGGACGTAGATCGGCTTTACCTTCGAAGGCGCCACGACCGGAGAGAATAACAAACTCGCCGGACCGTTGATACCCCGGCGGCGGACATGCGCTCTAAAAACAACCGGGCCGGCGTCGTTGCGACGAGGTCACAACCAGACAGAGCGCCTGGCCCGGATAGACAGGCACCTCACCAACCGCAAGACAAATACCAGGTAGCCCGAGCGCACCGGCCAGCGGCCGGCCGCGCCCAATGCGCCAATGAGCTATCAGCGGCGCCCTGGGGGCTTACATCTGCTTGCTCCGGTAGACCTTCAACGCGATGAGCAACAAAATCACCAGAACAAGCATCAGTGGCTGCCACCAGAACAGCCAGGTCACCCCCCATAGCTCAGCCAACATCGTCGAAATTGCCATGCTAAGTTCTCCTTGGCGAAAAAGGATACATACCCTTACACAGCGGCCTTTTACATCCGCACCCACGCCGCGTCAAGCAAAAACCTCACCCGCCGCAACTGCTGGAGCCGCGGCCGCGGGGCGAACGAAACTGCCAGTAGGTAAAACAATAGCGGCGACTGGACTCGAACCAGTGACCCAGGGCTTATGAATCCCTTGCTCTGCCAACTGAGCTACGCCGCCGGCGAACCAATAAGGTTCTACCTATCGGTATATTAATGAACCAACACGCCGACTTTTTCAACCGTTAATCGCCTGCGGCTACTGTGCGGGCTGCGTACCCGGCCGGGTGGCGGGGTCGCCCTTGGGCTTGGCGGGCTTTGGGGCGCCTTTCCCGTCCGCCTTTCGGTTGCGCTTCTGAATGATCTGCAGCTGCTGTTCAGTCAGCACCTCGTCCATAATCCGCTGTCGCAGGTCGCGCTGGAGTTTGTCCTGCCGGCCCCGTCGGGTCTCGCCGATCAGCTTGAACGCTTCGGGCGCGGCCTCATCGCACATCCGGCTGATTTTGGCGCGCTGCTCGTCGGTCAGGTCCAGGGCCCCGCTGCGGCGCATGATCATCCGATACAACATGAAGCTCCGCAGGTCGTGGTTCTGCCGGCGGGTAAGCACGCCGCGCCTGTGAGCTTGGTGTGTAAATCGGATCTTCTGACGCTGGTGGTTCAGCCAGTTCCTCTCATCCCACATCCTGTTAATTCGCACCCGCAGCTCATCGAGCCTGCCCTTGTACTTCGTGTCCCAATCGGCGACGGAGGCTTCTTCTTGCTCGTACAACTGCTCAATTCGCTGCTTCTGGGCGTCGGTCAGGTTTACCGCCGCGCCTACCATCGATTTTTCATCGCGGGTCCGCCAAACCGGGTCGCCGGGCTTGTTGTCTTCAAGCTTGATGCGAGGTAACGTGTCGGCCTGGGGATCATCGGCCGGGGGCGTATCCCAGGGGACCTCGATCCACTCGCCGTACTTCTTCCTGAAGTACTCCGCCGTCAGACGCCCCGGCGGGGCTTGGGCGTCGGTTTGCACTTGGGCCGATTCGCAACCGAAGGTAATGACAACCACCCCGCAAAGGATCCATCTACAGGTCCCCATCGCTTCTGCCTCCTCTGGGTAACCCAAACGGGCTCCGCCCGCCCAGATGGGACGAAAACCCCGCGCAACGACCCCGGGGCCCGCACTTGAGGCCCGCCGCACCACAGCATCGCCTAAGCGCTCGGCGCCTGTCAACGGGTTTCCCGCCGGGCGGGGCGAAAGAAACTCCCTGCGTGGCGGCGCGGGTTTGCGTAGAATTGTCGCCCATGCAGCAGCACATGGTGATACTCCTGGCGTTTCTGGTAGGTCTTTTCCTGCTGCAGGAAGAGGGACACTCGGCGTCGCCGCTTTGGGTGACGGCGGCGGTTGCGGGAGTGTACTTGGGCGTTGCGGTCGGGCTCAGTCGCCTTAATACCGCACTTAGCCTGCGCGCGTTTGCCCGCCACGAACGATTTCCCCCCTCGGCGGCGAGGAGGCACAACCTACTGAGGCACCTGACGCACGTCTGGCTGATCGCAGGGCTGGGCGTGGTAATCGCGGCCGGATATGGGCACTTGATCGCCGACGTCCTGCGGGCGGAAACGATCCCGTTGGCCGGGAAGCTTCTGGTGGTCCTCCCGTTTGTCTTGGGGCTCATCCTGCACTGGACGCAGGAGTATCCGTTCCACCGAGCCCTGCACCAGCACATTGCCCGCCAGCAGCAGCTCGTCGGGTCGGGGGCGACCTGGGGTACCTGGACAAGGGCTGAACACCTGGGTTACAACATCCGGCATCACCTGTTGTTCATCGTCGTGCCCGTTGGTTTGATTATCCTGATCCAGGACGTGCTCGTGCTGTACGGCCCGAGCGTGTTGGGAGATGTCCCGCATCGTGAGGAAATTCTAGCGGCCGCTGCGCTGGTGGCGGCCGGGGGCGTTTTCTTCTTCGCCCCGCTGCTGATAGTCAGGATCTGGCGGACCAAGAAGCTCCCGGAAGGCCCGCTTCGGGCCCAGCTTCAGCGGATGTGCACCCGTCTGGGCCTGCGGTTTCGCGACATCCTTATTTGGCGCAGCGGGAATGTTATCGCCAACGCCGGCGTGATGGGCCTGTCCGGGTCGGTTCGCTACGTGCTGTTGAGCGACCTGCTGCTGGAACGGATGCAGGATGAACAGGTCAAGGCGGTCTTCGCACACGAGGCCGGGCACGTCATCTGTCATCACATTCTCTACATGGCTGTCTTTGCGATAGCCTCCGCCCTCCTGGCGATATCCACCGGCGGCGTGGGCGCTGCGGTACTGGGTCTGGAGGGCGGTGGCGGCGACATCGTCGCCATGGTGCTGTTGGGCGCGGCCTGGGCGGTGGGGTTCGGGTGGCTGTCCCGGCGCCTGGAGCGCCAGAGCGACGTGATTGCGGCGTGGGCGTCGGGGCCCGACGGCGGCGGTGATGAGGGGACCATCAGCGCCGAAGGGGCGGCGATCTTCGCCTCGGCGCTTCAACGGGTGGCCCAGCTTAACGGTATTGCGGGTTCACAGCGCTCGTGGCGGCACGGCTCGATTATCAGCCGGGTCAATTACATATTGCACTTATCGGCCATCGGCGCCACTCGCAGCCGGATCGACCGTGTGGTCCGCCGAATCAAACTGGGTGTTTGGGTCGCACTGGCGGCTGGTGCGGTCCTGGCGGCCGTTCGGATATTCGCAATTGAGTAGCGCCTCCCGGCGCCGCCGCGGACGGCGGCGCAGAACAGATACAGGAGTTCGCCCATGGCTCAGACGACCCCAACACCCGTTGTGGTGATAACCGGCGCCTCCAGCGGAATCGGAGCTGAGACGGCCCTTGCATTCGCTCGGCGCGGAGCGGGCGTTGTCTTGGCGGCCAGACGGGCCGATCGTCTGGCGGCCCTGGTGCGGGACTGTCAGGGCGTCGGCGGGGTCGCCATCGGCGTGACCACCGATGTCGCTGAGGCGGATCAGGTTCAGGCCCTGGTCGCTGCGGCGGTGGAGCAATTCGGGCGCATCGACGTGATGGTCAACAACGCCGGATACGGACAGTTCGGCCGCGTCCACGAGCTGTCCGACGAGGACATGCGACGGATCTTCGACGTTAATTTCTTCGGCGTCTTTTACGGCTGCAAGGCGGCGGCGCCCGTGATGATACGCCAGCGGTCGGGGCACATCTTCAACATCTCATCGATCATCGGGAAGCGGGGCTCGCCATTCCACGGCGCCTATTGTGCGACAAAATTCGCCGTCGCCGGGCTGACCGACTCGATGCGCGTCGAGCTGGCCCACTGGGGCGTTCGCGTCACCTTGGTCTGCCCCGCCCTGACCGAGACGCAGTTTTCCGCCAATGTCCGCGACGGTGAACCCCGCTCCGAATCGAAGTACCTGACCCGCGCCGCAAAGATGCCCGCCCGCAAGGTGGCCCTCAAGATCGTAGAGGCGGTAGGTAAGAGAAGACCGCAGATCGTCTTTACCGCGGGCGGTAAGTTCCTGGTCGCCGTAAATGCGCTTTGGCCCTCTGCGGCCGATAGGATCATGAAATACTACCACGACGATTTGCTCGGCGCAATTCAGCGCACGAACGAGACGAGCTGAGAACTCGGTTTGACGAATCGGCCGGGAGGTGCGTTTTTGAGACTGGTCAGTTCCCGTTCAGCTCAGGGTAGAATTTGAGAACATTGTCGAGAATATCCATGAAGGCCTTGAACACGACCGGATCGAAATGCTTCCCGTTTTCGTTGTCGAGCACGTCGAGGGCTACGTCCAGCCTGCAGGCAGGTTTGTAGCAGCGGTGGGAGACCACCGCATCAAAGACATCCGCCAGGCCCACAATCCGCCCGCATATCGGAATGTTTTCCTTGCTGAGGGTGTTTGGATATCCCTGCCCGTCCCACCGTTCGTGATGGTTCAGCGCCACGTCTCGTGCCATCGACAGCACTTCATCCTCCGGGTCCCGAAAGATATCAGCCCCCGCCAGTGTGTGCTGTTCCATGACCTGGCGCTGCGAAGGCGTCAGCGGGCCGGGCTTCAGGAGGATAGCATCGGGTATTGCGACCTTCCCCACGTCGTGCATCGCGCTGGCGTACTTGAGCAGCTCGGTTTCCTGCGACGGAAGCCCCAGCTCACCGGCGATCATCTCGGATGTCTGGCTGACCCGCTTGACGTGCTCGCTGGTGTCGGCGTCTCGATACTCAGCGATCGTCGCGAGGCGCAATATGCTGTTCAGGTGCATCTGGCGCAGTTCCCTCTGCAGGCGGACGTTGTGCAAGCTGATCGCAGCCGTCGACGCCAACGCAATGATTCCCCCGCAAACGGGGTCGGGAAATGCTTGGCACTTTCCATCGGCCCCGACGCAATTGAACAGTTGCAGCACGCCGATACACTTCCCGTCCGGACAATTCAGCGGTATCGCCAGGATGCTGGTGACCCGGTATCCGGTCTTGGCGTCCAGTTCGCGGTTTATCGTAAACGGCGCTCCGGGCGGGAGGACAAAGCTGTCGGGGATGTTCATAATCTGCGCGGTACTTGCGACGAATCCGGCCAGCGAGTTGGATGAGATCGGGATCTGCTTACCCAATAGGTGGCGGTCGATGTCCGATTCATGCATTCTGTCGTTCTGGACTGCGACGAATTGCAGTTGATCGTCCTGGACGAGGTAAAGGGACCCTGCCTCGGCCTTCGTGAGGCTTCGCGCCTGGGTCAGGACGGTTTCCAGCATTTCGCGCTGGTCACGGGAGGCATAGAGTGTTGCCCCGACCTCCAACAATCTTTCAAGTACAGACTCCATCCCATCGCCCCCCTCCAAAAGAACCTGATCGGACATCGAGTTGTTTCCAGCTTGCGGGTTCATTAACCCCTATCTCCTTCACTAACCGATCTTAGAGTTCTTTCGGCTGGACTTGTCCGCGGCTTGGGTAAGGCTCTGCGGTAAATTCAAGTAATTATCTCGCTTCCGGCCATTGGTGCTGGACCGGCCCGCAGGGGCGTGTGTGGCGGCGGGGGCTCCCCGAGGGTCTGGTCGGCAGGGCTTGAACCAGGCCCGACGAGGGCGAACGGGGGCTTCTCGGACGATCGCAACCAGTGCGTCGGCCTGGACGTATGCTTGTGCCCCGCAGGCGGGACGTACCGATCTGCGCGCGCAGGCGAACATGGCGCGGGCCGATTTGCGGGGAAAAATTCACTTTTTCTTGTCCCGGCCGCACCGGCGCTTACGGCGGGCGCGCGGATAATTCGACCGCCGCTGCGCGCCCAAATCGCGTCACGGCGGGTAAGGTGGACAGGATGTTAACGTCACGACGGACAATTCGCCGCACAGGCCGCGCCGGCGGTCGGCTCCTACCCGTTCGTCCCGGCCGCGCGGTAATTGCGCCGACGCGGCGCCGAAAAATGCCAGGCATAATGGCAAAGCAGGTTACGGTTGCAACGTTCTGCAACAATCTGCGACTGGCAGCGAGTATTCGTCAGAACCGGCGCCTATCTGCGAGAATCCGCGAGAATCTGCGAGAACCGGCGCGTCCGGGGCCATCGCGGTTCCCGTCGCCCCGACTGCCGTGTTGTATCGCCGGCCGCCTCGCCATTTGGGTCGTCGACAGGCGCCCCGCCACCTCGCTAAAATGGCGCCGGGTTTAAGATCAGGAGACCTGACCATGAAACTTCTGAGAATAACGGCGATGTTGGCGCTGGCGGGACTGACGGCCGGATGCTTTAAGCTCGAAGTGAAAGTCCCCTCATTCGGCGGCGAGGGCGGTCGCGACGAATCCGCCCCCACCCAACTGCCCACCGGCGGGTGGAAGGACATCGCCGCCGGCGCGCTTGGACAAATACTGGCGGCCGAGGACGGGATTCTGTTCTTCGCCTACGACACGCTGGCGTATCCCAACGCCCCGGCGGCGCTGACGGCGAGGTTGCTCTCGGTCCGCTCCATCAAGCCCAAGGGCGTGAAAGGCGCGACGATCGGGTTCTATTATGACGGCGAGTTGCTGGGGGCCGCAAAGACCGACGCCAACGGGGAGGCACGGATCACTTTCACGCCGCGGGCCGTCGGTAACTACAACTTCGACGTCGAGGTAATCGCCGCGCCAAAGAAAGGCGAACACCTCCCGCCACTTGCCCCGGCGCCGCTGCTGCTTGCCGCTCGCGACAAGACCGCCCGTCTGGCGGTGATCGACCTGGACCACACGCTGGTCGATTCGTCCTTCATTCGCGTCCTGATAGGCGGCGCGCGGCGGATGGCCGATTCGGTCGAGGTCACCAACAGAATCGCCCAGACCCACACCATCGTCTACCTGACCGACCGCCCGGACTTACTTACCCGCAAGAGCAAGGCCTGGTTGGCGCGAAACGGGTATCCGCCCGGGCCGGTCCTGTTGAGCACAGTATCGAAGGTCTTCAGCGGCGCCGGTGAGTTCAAGACGACCAAGCTGTCCGGCGTCCGCAAGGCGTATCCCAATGTCGCAATCGGGATCGGCGACAAGCCCTCCGACGCCCAGGCGTATGTGGACAATCGTCTGACGGCGTTCCTGATCCCGCATTACAAGGACAAGCCCGGCTCGCTGCGCGACAAGGCCGACCAGATCGGGCGCGTCCGCGGCCGCGGGCGGCTGCACGTCGTGTCGAACTGGCGACAGATCGAGGCCGGGATCTTCGCCAAGAAGAAATACCCGCCCAAACCGTTCGTCACCTCCCTCCGCCGCCGGGCCGACCGCCTCGAAGCCGCCAAGCGCGAACGCAAACGACGCGAAAAAGATGATGACGATGATGATTGACCAGCAGGCCGGGACCTTCCCCAATAGTCGATGAGCTCGAAGGAACAACGCGTGGTAAGTGGCGGGAAGAGAAACGACGACGCGGTGGGAACTACCTTATGCGGTTGTCAAACAGCGTCGGCGGGGCGTCAAGCGCCTCCATACTTACCCCCCGCGCGAGCTTATGCGCGCGCAGGGGCGGTCTTTTTCGCCTATCGGTTTTCGTAACCCCCGGCCGCGCCGGG
>DAOVQV010000266.1 GCA_030628445.1 Phycisphaerae bacterium
GCTCGGCGGGTGGCGCCCCAGTTCATCTTCGCCGCAGTTCAGAACGGCCAGGGCCGGCGTCTGTGAGCAAAAGGCGAACGACCGCAGCAGCTTGGCCTCCGATTCGCTGGTAACGGCTTCGGATATTGGCCGGTCCGCCTCCAAGGCCTCGGCGAGGCGCTTCATCAACTCCAACTCCCGCTGCTGGGCGTCCCGCTCGGCGGTGGGTTTGCGGAGGGCGGCAGTGAGCTTATCGATACGTGCGGCGGTCTGGTCCAAATCGGCGAACAGCATCTCGGCGACAAGCTCGTCGACATCGGCGGCCGGATCAATGCGGCCACGATAGGCGGGGACGGTTTGGTCCTCAAAGCTGCGGACGACGAAGCAAAGCATGTCTGACTGCCTCATCGCCACAAAGTGCGTCTTTGCATGGTGGCGGCCGGGCTCGTCGGACAGATCGAAACCCGGCAAATCGAGGAACTCCAACTCGGCATGCGTGATCTTCTTCGGGACGATCAGCGAAGCAACCCACTCGAGCCGCTCATCAGGGACCTTAATAACTGCAAGATGCGCCTGGTCCGGACGCTCGACGTGCACTGCGGAGCCGCCTTCGCCCACGACGGCCGCGAACAGCGTGCTCTTACCCGATTGCGGCGGCCCAATAAGCGCTACCCGCATGACCGGTTCCTTTCGCCAGAGCATGTTAAGTTTGAGATGCCGTATTCAGGCGTCGGTGAGGACCAGGCTGGCAAGGAAGGCGAAGCAGGCAACCCACTGGGTTGCCGATGCAGCCTGACGCCGCCAGCCGAAGCCGCAACCAGCATGAATGCGGCAGATCAATGTTAAGATGCTCTAATACCAACCGCCAGACCCCGCAGGTAAATGCTAAATGAAAAACGATGAATGTTAAATGAATTCCGCCAAGGCTCTTGCTGTGTCCCGGTTCCCTCGGCTCGGCGCAGAGACCGCCGCGGACCATACACTGTGGGCCTCTGGGTCATTAGGCATTGAGGGTTTGACATTATTTCGCATTCACCGTCGAGTCGGGTTCAGCGGTTATCGTTGGCGCAGGCGGCGACATCGCCTAGCATAAAGTAGCAATGTTTACAGGGATAATCAGGCAGGTTGGTACGGTCGAGCAGCTACGTAGCACCGCGACGGGAAAGCGGCTTACGGTCGATTTGGGTCCGCTGTCAGAGGGCTGCAAGATCGGCGACAGCGTCACCGTAGCGGGTGCGTGCCTGACGTTAGCCCAGATGGACGGGACCAAGGCCCAGTTCGACGTCGAGGTCGAGACGTTATCGCGAACCACGCTTGGGTCCGCCCGGGCAGGCGCGAAGGTCAATCTCGAGCGGGGGCTGTTGGTAGGCGACAGGTTCGACGGGCATATCGTCCAGGGCCACGTCGACGCCCTGGCCGAAGTCCGCGCGGTTAGGCGCGGGGGCCGGTGCGTCGTCGAATTCGCCGCCTCAGAAGAGCTGACCGCCCAGATGGTCCCGAAGGGCTCGGTCGCCGTCGACGGGGTGTCGTTGACGCTCGTGGACGTAACCGACGTCGGCTTCGCCGTCGCGCTGATACCCGAGACACTGGCGGCCACGACGCTGGGTGGGCTGCACAAGGGCGATAAGGTCAACATCGAGGTGGATATTCTGGGCAAATACGTCCGACGGTGCGTCCAGCAGCTCACCGATAAAGACGCCGGCGGCCTGACAGTTGACAAGCTCAAACAGGCCGGGTTCATGTAGAATAAGAGACGTTACGGGAACCGTGACGGTGAGGAATAGATGCAGACGAACCGACCGATTATCGGGATCACGGCCGGCGATCCGTGCGGGATCGGGTCCGAGATTATCGTCAAGGCGATGGGAAGCTCCCAGCTGCGCCAACAGGCGAGGTTCGTCATCTTCGGGTTCAGCGAGCATCTGGCCTACACGGCTGACAGGCTCGAACTGAACTTCGACTTCTACCGCGATCACCACGAGGACATTCGCCGATACCCCCACCCAATAGTGGTGCTGGATTACGATGAGTTCTCCCTGCCCGTGGTAATGCCGCGCGGCCCGAGCCGGCTGGGCGGTAAGGCCTCCATGACTTTTTGCGAAGACGCCATCACCGCGGCACAGGAAGGCTTCATCGACGCACTCGTGACCGCACCTATTTCCAAGACGTCGTGGCACATGGCCGGGTATCGCCAGTACCCCGGCCACACGGAGCTGCTGGCGAAGAGGTGCAAGTCCAGGCACGTGGCGATGATGTTCGTCGCCCCGCGGCTGAAGGTGGCGTTGGCGACGATCCACCAGGGGTTGTTTGAAATCCGTAACCGTTTCACGATCGGGTGCATCTTTAATCCGATCGATCTGGCCGATTCCGCCCTGCGAGAAATGTTCGGGATCAAGCACCCGCGTATCGCCGTAGCAGCCCTGAACCCCCACGCGGGCGAGGCCGGAAGTTTCGGCGACGAAGAAATTCGCATCATATCACCGGCGATCCTCATGGCCACAGAGGCCGGGATCAACGTGGAAGGTCCGTTCCCGGCTGATACAGTGTTCCTCAAGGCCTTGGAAGGGAAGTTTGACTGCGTTGTGGCGATGTACCACGATCAGGGGATGATCCCCATCAAGCTGCTGTCCTGGCGGGAGGCGGTGAACCTGACCCTTGGGATTCCGCTTATCCGCACCGCGCCGGACCACGGGACGGCTTTTGACATCACGGGAAAGAACCGGGCCGACCCGGGCAGCCTCATCGCGGCTATATCCCTTGCAATCAAGCTGGTCAACCGCCGCGCCGCCGTCGCCAAAAGCGCACAGAGCCACCCGGGTAAATGAGACGCCGGTATGGTCCGGCGGGATTCAGTCGCCGCCGTCGATGATTCCGGTGTCAAGTGCGTCGCTGAGGATTCGTATGTGGGACATCTCTTCCTGGATGATTCTTTCGATCTTCTCAGCTCCCAGCTTCCCCGGAACCATTTGCCTGATACCCAGGTAGAAGACGATGGAGTCCTTCTCCAGGGCGATCCCCTTCCCAAGCACCTCGCCGAGCGTCTCGGA
>DAOVQV010000265.1 GCA_030628445.1 Phycisphaerae bacterium
ACACGATGGAAGACGAAGCTGTACCCGGTTCGCCATTGGCGCGCGGTCATATCCGAACTCATCAGACACGCCCCGGTGGTGGTGCTGGGAGCACCGCAGGACAAGGAGCTCTGCGGAAGAATCGTCGAGGGGCTAGGCCCGTCTGCGATCGACCTCGCCTCCAAGACCAGCGTTGAGCAAATGGTGGGCGTGGTCGCGGCGTCCAGCGGCGTGATATGCAGCGATTCGGCCGGGAAGTTCATAGCACCCGCCGTCGGGGTCCGGGTCGTCTGCCTGATCGGCCCCACCAGACCGGAACTGACCGGACCATACCCCACCGGAAGGTCAATCGTCGCCGACGTGCCCTGCAGGGGGTGCCTCAAGCGCCGCTGCCGGCACATGACCTGCATGGAATTGATCCGCCCGGCCGATGTAATCGATGCAGCGATGCAGCTTCTGACCGCGGAGAGCACGTAATGCCGCACCGCTACATCATCCGGCGATTGCGAAGGTTCTTCATCTACCGCGTCCTGCACGTCGATGACACACCGCATCGGATCGCCCTGGGCGTAGCGGTCGGGATCTTCATCACCTGGACGCCGACCATCGGGATGCAGATGATCTTGACAGTGCTGATTTCGGCCCTGCTGGGGGCGAACAAGTTCGTCGGCGTGCCCTTTGTGTGGATCTCCAACCCGTTTACTGCTGGATTGGTCTACGGGCCCAACTACTTCATCGGAAGCTACCTGCTGGGGGGGAACTACAAGTGGTCGAAGTTTTTCGACGCCACCGGCGCGGCAATGAATTTCAGTGGTGGATGGGTGGTAAGGATTCAATCCTGGTGGACGGCGACGTCCGAAATCCTCCTACCGCTGTGGTTAGGAAGCGTCATCGTCGCCGTCACGTTGGCGGCCCTTACATATTTCACGATCTCTTATATCGTCACCGCATACCGCCAGCGAGTCCACCGCCGGCGCCTCCGGGCGAAAGGACCCCAGCCGCAGACGCCGACATCTTGAAACGCTCCCAGCAGTTCCTGTCCCTTCGTCCCGACCCGCAAGCCAGAGCAGTTAACGATTGGATGTGTCTGTTCCAGGGCGAGCGAGGAGGAGACTGGCAAGAAGACCGAAGCAGGCGGTGCGTTTGCATCGTCGATGCAGGGCGACGACGCCAGGCGAACCCGACCCCGCCCTGGACGGTACAGACAAGCGTTAAGTGCTCTAAGATGTGCAAGGGCAATTGCCAACCACACTTGAGGCCCGCGACCCCGCCACCGGCGGGTTGGGGGCTCCCTGGAGGGTATGCTAAACGCCCAAGATGCGGTATAATACCAACTGAAGGCGGCGGGAACTCTAAGGATGAGAACAGGTCAAGTACAAGGTGTCTCAAAGCTACGATTCTTCCTGTACGGCAGGCCCGTGCATCCGGAGTTCTTCGACATCTACCACGATCATCGGATCGTCAAGAACGGATACGAGGCCGACATCTGGATAACCGGGTGCACGCACGTTATCAGCTTCTACCGCGAGCGGTACGCCCTGGTCGAGTTGACCAGTAATGCAGACGCCGAGCTTCCCAGCAGAGGGATGCTCCTGACCATGCCCTTCTGCGGGGAGCGCGATCATCAGTGCCAGCGCGGCGAGGGTATCAACTACATGATGAACTTCCAGGTCGAGACGATGAGCCCGGGGGTGTATTCAAAAACCCACCACGACCTGGCCCGGCTGGGAAGCAAGAAGGGCCTGTTCGTTCCGTTTCCGGCGTGGATGAGCGGGTCGCTGACGCCTTTTACCTACATCGACTACAGCGCCAAGCCGAACGAGCTGCACATCTTTACCTTCCACGCCTTCCCGCAGGACCTGGCGGTCGTCAAGACCCAGTCCATCTTCGAGCTGGCCTGAACTTGACGGTCGCCCCTACCGACGAATTCCACTACAATACGTCCAGGATCGGTACGTCTGTGGCGGCGCCCGCCGGGGCCGATCCGCCAATCAAAGCCCCAAACAAGGTGGACCAATGTCAGAAAGCGGACTTCTCGTTACGCAGCTTGATGATGTGACAATCGTAACCTTTCGCAAAACCTCCATTCTTGATTCCATAGCGGTCGAGGCAATCGCGGATGAGCTGTACAAGCTTGTGGACAAAGAGGCCCGCCGCAAAATCCTGTTGAACTTCAGCGCCGTGGGCTTCTTGTCCTCGCAGATGCTGTCGGTGTTGCTGAATCTTCACCAAAAGGCAGGGGACATCGGCGGTAAGGTAGTGATATGCGCCATGCGGGACGAGTTGAAGAAGGTCTTCAAGATCATGAATCTGCACAAAGTCCTTCACTTCGCCGACGGCGAGTCAGAGGCGACCAGTATGCTTAACGAACGCACCTAAACCCGACGCCTCGCACCGGCGGGCGGAGCCCAAGGAGATGCAGAATGAAGAAACAGCTTCGCATATTCCTGACCGGAGCCGTGGTGGTGGTACCGTTCGCCATCACGGTCTGGGTGATATGGCTCGTCGGGTCCGGCCTGGACGGGCTTGTCAAGGCCCCGCTGGAAGGGTGGGGGGTGCGGCTTTACCCGGGCGTTGGTGCGCTGAGCGTAATCGCCGCTGTTTACCTCGTCGGAGTGCTGATGCACTTTTGGGCCTTTCGCAGGTTGCTCACCTGGGCCGAAAGACTCGTCATGCGAGTCCCGGTCGTCAAGACCATATATGAGGCGGTGCGGGATTTGATCAAGCTGTTCGGCGCTGAATCCAGCAAGATGGGCCGGGTCGTCCAATACAGCCCGTCCGGATCGGACATGGTATTGCTCGGGGTGCTTACCAATCAAAGCCCGCCCGGTTTCGCCCCCCAAGGCCCCCAAAAGAAGGTAGCAGTATACTTACCTTACAGCTATATGTTCGGCGGGATAACCGTGTACGTCTCCCCGGAGCAACTGAGACCTGTTGATATGCCCGTCGAGCGGGCGCTGAAGCTGGCGGCAATCGCTCAGGTGAGCTCGGAGCTGCTCGGACGCAAGACAGACTCATCGGACAAGCAAACAGACGCAGCCCAACCAGGCAG
>DAOVQV010000382.1 GCA_030628445.1 Phycisphaerae bacterium
CGCTTTGTTTTCGACGATCACGCTTGGTCTGGCCGATGGCCGGTGCAGCGAGATCGCGCAGCACCTTATCGAAGGGCAGTGGCCGGATGGCGGGTGGAACTGCGGTAAGAAGCCCGCCGGCTGGCAGGGGGCCGTTCATGAATCGCTGATTCCGATTCGCGGTCTGAGCCTCTACGCCGATTGGCGCAACAGCGCCAAGGCACGGGCCGCTACCGACCGGGGCGCCGAGTACTTCCTGGCCCGAAGGATGTTCCGCCGACTCAGCACCGGCGAAGTAATCCGCCCGCGTTTTCTCAAGTTCCAGTATCCGTACTACTGGCACTACACGATTCTGTTTGGCCTGAAGGTGATCGCCGAGACTCACCGGATCGCCGACGGACGCTGCAGGGAGGCGTTGGACTTGCTTGAAGCCAAGCGCCTCTCCGACGGTGGGTTCCCGGCTCAGACCAAGCGTTATACAACGGGCCCCGCTGCCACTGCCCGCTGTGTGACAGGTAACTCGCTGGTGCGATGGGGCGTGACGAGTGCGACACAGATGAACCAGTTCGTCACGGCCGAGGTTTTGGGCGTTCTGGCCCAAGCTGGTCGGCTCTGAACCGTCTCCGGCTTCCTGGGTGGCGCTTCCGTCTGCGCCTTGCGTCGCTCCAGCACCCGACATAGTATGTCTGTCCGCTGCAAGGAGTTTCGGATGGACCTTCTGGTCGGTAGATCACCGAATCTGCGGGGTAGTATACGCATCCCGCCGAACAAGTCCCACTCGTTCCGCGCGCTTATCATGGCCTCGCTGGCGAAGGGCACCAGCCGGATCTGCGGGCCGATGGTCTCCAACGACTGGATGCTGGGCACCGAGGCCCTGGAGATGTACGGCGCCCGCATCGAGCCCAAGGCCGGGCGCGTCTGGGAGGTCACCGGGACGGGCGGTCAGCTGATGACGCCGGATGACGTGATCCACTGCGGGAACAGCGGGATCATCTTCCGGTTCTTTACGGCCTTGGGGGCCTGCTGCGACGGGTACACCGTCTTGACCGGCGACCACTCGCTGCGCAACTTGCGCCTGTGTCAACCCCTGCTGGACGCGCTGAATTCGCTGGGCGCCTGGGCGGTATCCACCAAAGGCGACGGGCACGCCCCGGTCGTAGTTCGGGGTAGGCTTAAGGGCGGCCGGGCTGAGATAGACGGGATGGACTCCCAGCCGGTCTCGGCCCTGCTGATTGCCTCGTCTCTCGCCGAAGCGCCCTCGGAGATCACCGTCCACAATCCCGGCGAGAAGCCCTGGGTGGGGGTGACGCTCGGTTGGCTTGACCGCGTCGGGGTTGAGTACAGCAACGAGGACTTCACGTGTTATCGCATTCGCGGATCGAGCAGCTGGTCCGGTTTTGAGGTGAAGATTCCACTGGATTGGTCGGCGGCGCTGTATCCGATCGTCGCTTCAGTCCTGACCCCCGACAGCGAGGTCCATCTGCCGGGGTTGGAC
>DAOVQV010000395.1 GCA_030628445.1 Phycisphaerae bacterium
AGGGCATCTCTGCGCGCCGGTGCCCGTTTCCGCAAGAACTGTTCGATGTCTTTCGGCAACTTAGTGAGGAGCAACTCAGGAAGGGCATCCCAGACTCGTCGAAGCTGGTTGAGTACTGGCGTGCCGTCCGTGAAGACACGTTGACCTATCTCCAAGGACTCGCTCCGGAAGCACTGCGGGCGCGCCCGGCAGCATCGACTCTCCCGGAGAAAGACGGGAACCGCGACAACCCGATCCGGGAGTTCTTCATCATGGCGATCCAACACCAGAACTGTCATTGGGGAGAGCTGCGGGCGATCTGCAAGATACTGGATGTGCCGATGCGCTGGTGAAAGCGCAATTGGGTTAGAGCGTTGCAGAGAGGCTGACCTTTGGGATGCTCGCTTATCATGTCCCAATCCCCAGTGCCGCAAAGTCGCTCTGCTCGTAGCCCTTCTCAATATACACAGCCACGGGCTTCTTGACGATGGCCGCTCCGTCGCCATAGCTATGGAGCGTCGGCGACTTGGCGGCCGCGATTGGCGTTGCGCGGGTTTCATATTTGCGCGAACTCGTGGTAATGTAGTGTGTCATGCCGGCCAACCTTACGCCAGAATTCGAAAAGGCCCAGCGGTCTTACCGACAGGCGACGACCGACGAGCAGAAGCTCGACGCGTTGCGGGAAATGCTGCGCGTCATCCCCAAGCACAAGGGCACGGACAGGATGCAGGGCGACATCAAGCGCCGCATTTCCCAGCTCCGCAAGACCCTCGCCAAGAGCAGCGCCGCCAAGGGCCCCGACCCGTTCCACATACCCAGAAGCGGCGCCGGGCAGGTCATCCTGATCGGCGCGCCCAACGTCGGGAAGAGCATGCTTGTGGGAACCACCACCAACGCGCAGGTCAAGGTGGCTGATTATCCGTTCACCACGGCGATACCGGCCCCGGGGATG
The DNA here is from genome assembly GCA_030628445.1 of Phycisphaerae bacterium. Taxonomy (GTDB): domain Bacteria; phylum Planctomycetota; class Phycisphaerae; order SM23-33; family SM23-33; genus DAOVQV01. The sequence continues at coordinate 932 of DAOVQV010000395.1, forward strand.
TGGGCGTACGAGGACGTGCAGATCGAAGTTATCGACACCCCGCCGATCACGCCGCAGCACATACCCGGCGGGCTGATGGGAACGATCCGTTTCGCGGAGCTGGTCGCCGTCGTGGTGGACGCGGCCGCCGAGCCGCTGGCCCAGGCCCAGGCGGTCCTCGGTCAGTTGGACGAACGGGGCCTTGCTCTGCGGTCAGTACCTCGCGACGAGCTGGACCCGGAGCAGACCGGCGTGCAAAGCGGGATCATCATCGCAAACAAGATGG
>DAOVQV010000264.1 GCA_030628445.1 Phycisphaerae bacterium
ACTGACAGGGCACTGCTCTTACGGGTTACTTTGGGCCTTAGATGTCCGGCGACTCCAGCATTTTATCGATGTGCCGGGCCAGTTCCGTAAGGGTGCACTCGCCCTCCAGCTCCGCAAACTCAAACCTTCTTCGGGTCTTTAGAATCTCGGCCCTTCGTTTATTCAGCTTACCTTGACGGTTTACGAATTGTCCCCACCACCCGCCGTGCGTTTTATTGTCGGGCGAAGTCGGCGTCAAGGAGTCCAGATAACTATCGGGAAAGAGCTTTCTAAAAGCGCGAAGATTGTTCACCCACGAGCCGCAGCATATCGTCTCGACCTCAGGAGCGATTCGCCGGATATCGGCGATCAGGTCGCGTAACGAACAAAACAGCGCCCTCATGTCGCCAAATGGCGATTTGGGCCTGACGGCATTTTGAAAGTGTAACTGGGCTCGCCGTGGTTCCGAAACGTCGTATCTAAAACAACCGAATCGCCGGCCGACGCCCCTGCGACGCCGTCCGGTGCGCCGTTGCGCGTCTATTGCATTTGTGATTATGGGAAATGCGTATTCCATCGCCTCATCGACGGCATGGTCGATTCCTCTTTCGATGGACTTTTCGTAGATCGCCTGGAGGTGAGCTACAAATTCCGCCCAGGTCGGCCGGGGCAAAGCAGATCCTCGAAGGTGTTTACCGAACCGAGACCAGCAAGCCATGGCCTGATCGAATGGTTTATATCCCGCACAGACCATGTCGAATACGTGCCACAACTCAAGATGTGTCACCTCGTAGAACAGAGATTCTCTTTCTGGGGCCTGGTCCAAACGAGAGTCTTTCATTTCGCTTGGCGGCGATCAGCTTTGGGCGATTCGCCCGCCTCAAAGGACAAACGCGAAGGCGAAAACGCGCAAGTCACTGGAGCAAACATTCCTGGGAACGAAACTGTCTCTACAGGAAATGCCGCTTCAGGAACGCGCGGCCGGACCCCGTCTTCAGGTACCGCTCGAAGTCGTCGGCCTTCGAATCCCAAACGAACCGCAGGGCCACAATACATCGCCAAGGCGCATGCTTCCTCGTATGCCTGCACTTCCCGGCGTTGTGTTCCCCAAGCCGCCGCTTGAGGTCGCGCGTCATGCCGACGCAGGTTTGCCCGGGCAACGTCTGACTCGTCAAGACATAGACGTCCTTCATCGCGGTTTCCTGAGCATCGGTCCGCCTTCGCCAAGGCTTCGGCGGACATCCGCCATAGTCCCGAGGGGACGACGGCGGATGGGCCCTGTAGGATTCGAACCTACGACCAATGGATTATGAGTCCACTGCTCTAACCGCTGAGCTAAGGGCCCGCCGGGCCGCCACGCCAACTGTATCGCCCGTAATCCTGCCGGTCAAGCGGCCTGTGCCCGCCGCGCCGCGGACAACGACAATCGCCCCGTGACAAATCCTGATAAATCCTGACAAATCCTGCGAACTTTGACATGGCTGGGCAATAAGCGTTATAATTGCGCAATTTCCGGCACTCTCCGGGGCTGTCTGGCACTTGGCGCCCCAGGCGGCGCCCGCAGAAGGAACCACGAATGAAACTATCCGAGTATCTGACGCCAGATCGGATTGCGATCCTGTCCGGGAAGACAAAGCAAGAGGCACTGGGTGAGCTGATCGACGTCCTGTCCGCACACGGCCGGATCGACCGCGACGAGCTGGGGCGGGCCGTGTGGCAGCGAGAAGAGATGATGAGCACGGGCATCGGGCACGGCCTGGCGATCCCACACGTTCGCATGGCCCAGTTGGGCGCGGCGACAATGGGTATCGGCGTCGCCCCCAACGGAATCGCGGACTACAAGAGCCTCGACGACAAACCCGTGCGCATAGTCGTCCTGATCGCCGCACCCCAGGGCCAGCACGAAACCTACATCCGCCTGCTCGCCAAGGTCACGGACGTGCTGCGCCACGAGCGGCTGCGGCAGAAAGTGATTGACGCCCAGGGACCAGATGATATCTACGATGTTTTCACGGCCGCTGAGGACTGACGCACGCCATGATCGGTCTGATTGATTACTCGCACGTTCCGATCCTGCTGGTGATCGGGTTTGCGATCTTCGCCGGGACACTCGGGGCGAAGGTGTTCCAGCGACTGCGCTTCCCGCAGGTGTTGGGATATATCCTTATCGGCGTGCTCATCGGCCAGTCCGGCCTGAAGCTGATCGACGCCGAAGCGATCAAGAACCTACTGTCGTTCAACTTTTTCGCGTTGGGTGTGATCGGGTTCATGATCGGCGGCGAGCTGCACCGCGACGTGTTCAAGAAATACGGCCGCCAGTTCTTTATAATCCTGCTGTCGGAGGGTCTCGGCGCGTTTTTCCTGGTGAGCGTGCTGGTGGCGGGTGTGGCGTTGCTGACGGGCCTCAGCCCCGCCGTTGCGCTGGCGTTGGGGTTGGTTTTCGGCGCCATAGCATCGGCCACGGCGCCAGCCGCAACCACCAACGTACTGTGGGAACACAAGACGCGGGGGATCCTGACGACGACGGTGCTGGCGATAGTCGCGCTGGACGACGCACTGGCGCTGATGCTTTTCGCGATCGCCTGCAGCATCGCCACGAAGCTCACCGGGCACGGTGGCGCCGGCGGCGTCGCCTCGGCGATAGGCCGCACCGCTTACGAGCTCGGCGGCGCCGCAGCCGTTGGAATCGCCGCCGCGCTGGTCCTCAATTTCATCCTCCGCCGGGTCCGCGATCACGATAACGCCTTACCGTTTATCATCGGCGCCTTGGCGCTGATTACCGGGCTGAGCAACTGGCTGGGGGTTGACATCGTTCTGGCGGCGATGGTCCTCGGTGCGACGCTGGCGAACCTGGCCCCGCGGCGGTCCAATCCGGCGTTCAAGATCGTCGAGCGATTCGCGCCGCCGATCTACGTGCTGTTCTTCGTCGTCGCCGGCGCCCGCCTGCACATCGGGGGCCTGTCGGCGTGGATGTGGGCCCTGACCCTGCCCTACATTATCGGCCGCTCAGCCGGGAAGATGCTGGGCGCCAACCTCGGCGCGCGGATCGGAAAGGCCGCGCCG
>DAOVQV010000045.1 GCA_030628445.1 Phycisphaerae bacterium
CTGCCCCGCAGACGCGATCGAGAATGCTTTGATGGAAACCGCTGGAAGGGCCTTGGCGGGTGTGTCATAGTAGTCACAAAGGCACATGCCAGCATGACACGGAGGACCCGGCCGCATGAGTGCACAACCATCGCGGATTTGCCCCCCACGGCGGGCGATTGGGTCCCGCTACCGCTGTCGGTAGACGATCCGCCCCTTGGTCAGGTCATAGGGGCTCAGTTGAACGATTACCTTATCGCCTGGAGTGATGCGGATGTAGTGTCGGCGCATCTTACCGGAGATGTGCCCGATGATCTCATGGGTCGATTCACCCATCTCGATCTGGAGGCGAAACATCGCGTTCGGCAAGGCGGCCTTTACAAGTGCTTCGACCTCTATTACGTCCGCTTTCGGCATAAAGCCCCTTACGCCTTCTCGTCTGATGCGGGCTGCTTTCGAACGGATACTATAACAGGCTCCCGCAGAACCGTCAACGCGCCTAAAACTTTGTAGCGGCGCGATGCATTGACAATGTCGCCGGTTTGCCCAAAGATACGCACCTTGGGGCGCCGCGGTTATTATACGCGCCGCCCGACGGGGACGAAAGCGATGAGCGAGACAATCGACGCCGATCTGGTGCGCCACATCGGGAAGCTGGCCCGGATTGAGCTCAGCGAGCAGCAGGTGGAGATGTTCGGGCGGCAGATGAGCGACATTCTGGTGTACTTCCACAAGCTTCGCGAACTGGAGACGGAGGACATCGAGCCGATGGCCCACGCGGTTCAGTCCAGCAACGTCTTCGCCGCCGACTGTCCCCAGCCCTCGCTGGGCCCGGACCAGGCCCTCGCCAACGCTCCCCAGCGGGACGGAAACTTCTTCAAGGTCCCCAAAGTCATCGGAGACAGCTAGTGCCCCAGATACCCACGCTGACGGCCGTCCAGCTCGCCGAGGCGATCGCCTCCGGACAGACCAGCGCCCTGGAGGCGACGCAAGCCTACCTTGCGGCGATCGAAAAACTCGAACCGCAGATCGCAGCTTTCAACCAGGTCCTCGCCGACCGGGCCGTCCAGCACGCCAAGAACATCGACGCCAAGCGCCAGTCGCACCAGCACCTCCCGCCCCTGGCGGGCGTACCCGTCGCCATCAAGGACAACATGTGCACGTCTTACGGGCACACCACATGCTCGTCGAAGATGCTGGCGAATTTCCGCTCGCCGTATACGACGACGGCCGTGGCGAAGCTGGAGGCGGCCGGGGCGGTCGTGCTGGGGAAGACCAACCTGGACGAGTTCGCGATGGGCTCGTCGACCGAGAACAGCGCCTTCGCGGCGACGCACAATCCGTGGGACACCGATCGCGTCCCGGGCGGCTCGTCGGGCGGGTCGGCGGCGGCGGTGGCGGCCCGTGAATGTGCAGCGGCGCTGGGCTCGGACACCGGCGGTTCGATCCGCCAGCCAGCCGCGATGTGCGGGGTGGTGGGACTCAAGCCCACCTACGGTCGCGTCAGCCGCTACGGCCTGGTGGCCTATGGGTCGAGCCTGGACCAGATAGGCCCGCTGGCGCGGGACGTTCCCGACGCCGCCCTGCTTACCCAAGTAATCGCCGGGCACGACGCGCGGGATTCGACGTCCGTACCCCGCCCGGTCCCGGATTACACCGCCCAGCTCGACGAGCCGATCGAGGGCCTCCGGATCGGGCTGCCGAAGGAATTCTACTCCGAAGCGTTGGATGAGCAGATCGACGACGCGATCCACAAGGCCGCCGATGCGTACAAATCCGCCGGCGCACAGATCGTCGAAGTGACGCTCCCGCACTCCCGCATCGACACCGACGAGGCCGGGCAGCTCAGCTCTTACGCCGTCGCTTGCTATTACATCGTCGCGATGGCCGAAGCCGCCAGCAACCTGGCCCGATACGACGGGGTCCACTTCGGGCACCGAACGGACGAACCCGTCGGCGACATTATAGAGCTGTACTCCAAGACCCGGTCGGAGGGATTCGGCGAGGAGATCAAACGCCGCATCATGCTGGGTACGTTTACGCTGTCGTCCGGATACTACGACGCCTATTACAACAAGGCGTTGAAGGTCCGCCGGTTGATCGCCAACGACTTCACCGAGGCCTTCAAGACGTGCGACGTGCTGCTGTGCCCGGTGGCCCCGACGACGGCGTTTAAGCTCGGCGAGAAGACCGACGACCCGCTGACGATGTACCTAGCCGACATCTACACGATCTCGGTGAATCTCGCCGGCGTCCCGTCGCTTTCGCTCCCGGCGGCCCTGTCGAAAGACAATCTGCCCATCGGGATGCAAATCGTCGGCCCGCTGTTCAGCGAATCGACACTCTTCCGCGCCGGGCGAATGTACGAGAAGGTCTCGAACGTAGCACGGCTGACGCCTGCTCTGGCCGCATGCTAAGAGAATCGATTCACGGAACTATGACATGATCGACACGAAAGAAACGGTAACGCCCGTAATCGGCCTGGAGATTCACGTGGAGCTGGCGACGGCGACGAAGCTGTTCTGCCGCTGCCGCAATCGCTTCGGCGATCCACCGAACACCAACGTCTGTCCGATTTGCATCGGTATGCCCGGCGTTCTTCCGGTGATGAACCGCAAGGCCGTTGAATACTCGATGAAGGTCGCCCTCGCCCTCGGCTGCCAAGTGGCCGCTTTCACCAAGTGGGACCGCAAAAACTACTACTACCCCGACCTGCCGAAGAACTACCAGATCAGCCAGTACGACTTACCGCTAAGCAGCAACGGGTATCTGGAAGTCCCGCTTGCGGACGGTTCGGCCAAGAAGGTCCGCATCCTCCGGGCCCACCTGGAAGAGGATGCCGGGAAGAACGTCCACGACAAACCCGGGTTTACCGGCGTTGACCTCAACCGCGTCGGCGTACCGCTGCTGGAGGTCGTCTCCGAACCTGACATGAACAGCGTCGAGGAGGTGATGGGATACGCGCGGGCGATGCAGCGGTTGGTCCGCTGGTTAGGCGCCTCGGAAGCGAACATGCAGATGGGCCACATGCGGTTCGAGCCGAACATCAACCTGCACATCGCTCGCGGCGGAGTGACGTACAAGACGCCGATCGTCGAGGTCAAGAACCTCAATAGCTTCCGGGCGTTGGAGCGAACCGTCGAGTACGAGATCGCCCGCCAGTACGCCCAGTGGGAAGCGGATCCGGACGGTTACTCGATGGGGAAGCTTCAGAAGCAGAACCGCGGGTACGACGACGCGACCCAGCAGACCGTCTTCCAGCGGGCAAAGGAAGAGGCGCACGATTACCGCTACTTCCCCGAGCCCGACCTTCATCCCGTGGTGGTGGACGACGAGTGGCGCGACGAGGTCGCCGCGACGATCGGCGAGCTTCCGCTCGCCCGCCGCGCGCGGTACATGGAGACCTACGAGCTGAGCTTCAAGCACGCCGATGCACTGACGCAGGATGCGCCGACCGGCGATCTGCTCGACGAGGCCGTCAAGGGCGGGGCCGAGCCGAAGCGCTGTGTGAACCTGCTGCTGGGACGGGCGGCCGCGCTCGCTAACGAGCGCAACTGCACCATCGCCCAGATCGGGATCACGGCGGGGGGACTCGCCGAGCTGACCAAGATGCTATCCGCCGGCGACGTCAATGCCACCGCCTCCGGGAAGATCCTTGAGAAAATGATCGCCGCCGATGACTCCCCCCGGCAGATCGCCCAGGCCCAGGGCCTGCTGGTGGTGCGGGACGCTGGGCAAATCGAGGTTTGGGTGGACGAAGCCATCGCCGCCAATCCGCAAGCGGCCCAAGACGCCAGGGCCGGTGGGAAGAAACAGAAGAGGGCATTCGGGTTCCTCATGGGGCAGGTAATGCAGAAATCCAAGGGCGCGGCCGATCCGGCCCGGGTAAAGCAGTTGTTACAACAGAAGCTGGGGCCCTGATAGGCCGAAAAAACTATTGACGATTCTTGGGGGTATCTAAGATACTGCATATTGGAGAGGTAAGGACAAAAGGTAGGATAGGAGCCCGGCCGGGCAAACCTCATGGCCTCCATGTGATCTTATGCTGTCGGCCCGGCTGACCCGCCACCATCACAGATAGCTGTAGTCTTTTTGAGGAGTCAGTCCCATGGCACGGGTTATTCAGCAACGCACCAGCCCGCCGTATCTGGCGATCGTTTTCGTCTTCCTGTTCCTTGTCGCCCTTACACTGGCGATACTGTTCTATCTGGGCGGCGACAAAGCCAAGAAGCAAAACGCCGAAAACGTCGATCTGCTGGCGAAACTGGTATCCACCAGCGAGCGTAACGAGACCGCAATTCAGAAGCTGACCAACACCGCCGCCACCAGCAGGCCCCGCGTGACGGTGGTCGGTCAACTGTCGAATCGGATCCGCCAGCTGGCCAAGGCGATGATCGGCGAGGAAGAAACCACGGGCATGAACTCGCTGAAGCGCGGCGAGGAGGCCCTCAAACAGGCCGAAGAGCTTCTGGCGAGGGCGGACCAATCGGGGGGACTGGCGGGCCAGTTGACGGACGCCTTAGAGAAGCAGGACAAGGGGGCCAAGGAACTGAAGAACCTAAAGGCCCAGCTTGCGCTGAAGACCGGCGAACTGCAAAAGAAACAGAAGCAAGTCGACCAGCTCAGCGCCGAGCAGAAGGCCTCCCTTGACAGGCTCCGCGGTCAGTTCACCGACGTGGACAAGCAAGCCCACCAGCGCGAGACCGACCATCAGACAAAGCTAAAGGCCGCCGAGGACGAGTGGAGGCGCATCCGAGCGGACCTGGACGCAAATATCGCGGAAAAGGCCCAGCAGATCGAACAGTTGCGGATCCAGTTCCAGCAGGCACAGGCAGAAAACGTGCGGTTGCGCAAGCAGATCGGCGAAGCAAGCACCCCCCAGGAGACGGTCGCCCCCCAACCGGATGGACAGATCCTGGAGATCATGGAGAACCGGGACTTCTGCTACATCAATATCGGGAAGGACCACAGGGTCCGCCCGGGCCACAACTTCGCCGTCTATCCGCGCAGCGGGATTCCCAAGGACGGGTCGGACAAGGGGAAGATCGTTGTGGTCAACGTGAAGGCGAACGTCAGCGGGTGTAGAATCGTTTCGCAGAAAAAGGGCGATCCGGTCGTCGTGGGTGATCTGGTCGGTAACGTCGCATTCGATCCGACCAGGACGTACACGTTCGTGGTCGAAGGTTACTTCGACCTTCACGGGACTCAGCGGCCCAGCGCCCTGGGCACCGAAGAGGTAAAGACGCTCATCAGGCGACACGGCGGTAAGATTATCGATGAGCTGAACATCCAGACGGACTTTTTGGTCCTGGGCTCGGATCCCGTTCGGCCGCTCAAGCCCAGGCCTGAGGACCCGCCGGCCACCCTGGCCGTCTACACCGAGCGGAAGAAAACCTATGACAACTACAACAGCGTCAAGACCCAGGCCCAGGAAATGAACGTCCCGATTCTGACGACGAACAAGTTTCTGTCGTTCATCGGTTACTCGCCCACACGAGGACTCGGCGAGTAACCCCAAGCCCCGCAGCGGAACATCCACGGGCGGTCCTGCGAGGGGCCGCCCGTTTTCTTGCTCGAATTCCAGTCAATTAGGCTTTGCGAGGCGAACGCGGTTCTGTACTCTACGCCCGATCCGTATCGAAGGAGTAACCGATGAAGCTTTCCGACAGAATCGCCGCGATCCCGCCCAGCGCGACAATTTCCATCACCACCCGCGCCAGTCAGATGCAGGGCGAGGGCATCGACGTGGTCAACTTCGCCGCCGGCGAGCCGGACTTCGACACCCCGCAGTTCATCAAGCGCGCCGCCAAGGCCGCCCTGGACGCAGGCGATACAAAATACACGCCCGGCAGCGGGAAGGAGCTGCTGGCGGAGATCTCAAAGAAACTGCAGCGCGAAAACAACCTCCAGATTCCCCCCCGGCAGATCGTGACGACCTTCGGCGCCAAGCACGCTATCTATGACGCGTGTCTGGCGCTGCTCGATCCGGGCGATACGGTCCTGATCCCGTCGCCGTACTGGGTCAGTTATCCGGAGATGGTCAAACTGGCAGGCGGGACGCCCGTCGCACTACCGACCGGACCGCAAAACAACTTCAAGATCACGCCGACTCAACTGCTCGAAGCGGGAAGTAGCGCGAAAGTCCTCATTCTCAACTCGCCCTGCAATCCCACGGGCACCACGTACACCCGCACCGAGCTGGCCGAGATCGCCAAGGCGGTGCTCAAGACAGACCTGATCGTCTTCAGCGACGAGATCTATGAGAAGCTCGTATACGGGGATACGAAGTTCACGTCTTTTGCGTCCCTGGACGAGCAGTTACCGCAGCGAACCGTCACGTTCAACGGTCTATCCAAGACCTTTTCGATGACCGGATGGCGGGTGGGATGGGCGGCCGGGCCCGGGGAGATCATCGACGCCATCAAGCGCCTGATGTCCCACGAGACGACAAACCCGGTGAGCTTCGTCCAGGCGGGGGCCCTGGCGGCCTATAGCGACCCACAAGCACCACAGGCCGTCGAGTCTATGCGCAAGCAGTTCGAGAAACGCTGCGGGCGCATGACCGAACGCCTCAACGCCATCGACGGCGTCAAATGCGTCAGGCCCACAGGCGCGTTCTACTGCTTCCCCGACGTCTCCAGTCACTACGGCCGGTCGATTGGCGGCGTGGAAGTGACCGATTCCGCCGGCTTCGCACAGACCGCTCTGGCCAAAGCCCGTGTGGCGATGGTGCCCGGAGCGCCATTTGGCGAGGATCGTTGCGTGCGACTGAGCTTCGCTACCAGCATGGAACAAATCGATAAGGGGCTGGACCGGCTCGAACAGATGCTGAGCTAATCCACCTCGCCCTGCCCCATCCTGCATAAGCTTCGCCACGTGGCTGCGGCGGAATCCATCAAGCCCATGTTCTGCAGCGAAAGCGCCAGTCCGGCGCGAATCTGCTCCGAATCGGCCCGGGCGGCGCAGGCGGCGTCGACTTCTCCGAAGGCCTCCTGCAGCGCCCGCCCGTCTGAGTAAAGCAGGGCGACCCTGTAGTGCAATCCGATGCACTCATCGTCGACATCCATCGCACGCTTGAACGTCACAACCGCCTCACCGATCCGGTCGAACTGGCGCAGGACCAGCCCAAGGGAGATGAGGGCCTGCGTGTAGTGCGGGTTGATTCTGACGGCGTGGACAAACTGCTGATGGGCCTGGCGGGTCTGCCCGTCGAACCGCAGCAGCAGCCCGTAGCGATATCGCAGCTCGGCCTGATCGGGAAACCGGCGGACCTGCTCGGCGTGGCGGGCGATCTGCCTTTCCAAGAAATCTTCGTCATCTAAATCCATCCCGGCGGTGCAGGTGTGGGCTGCGGGCCCGCCGGGGTCCTGTTCGGACCAGCGGCCCTGTGAGGCCTTCAGTTGCAGACGCGCCGTTTCGGTGATCAGCAGCGTGCTGTTCGGCTCCAGCGCCGCAGCAAGCTCGAACGTGTTCATCGCCTCGTGCGACCTGTCGTCCGCTAATTGGGCTATACCCATCCCGACATAATTGAACAACAGTTCGTCGTTCAGCTCAGCCGCTCGGTGAAACGCCTCACCCGCCTCTTCCAAGCGATTGCAAATCAGGTGCTGCGCGCCGACCTTGACCATCGCTTCGAGGTAACCGGGCTGGATATCCAGGGCGGCCTGGTAGCTTCTCATCGCTTCGGCGTCGCGGCCCACCTGACCGTACAGATCGCCGAGGCGGACGTACAGGTCCGCGAAAGGCCCCTGTTCCCCAATCAGGATATGAAGCCTTTCGATGGCTTCCTGCACGAGCCCTTCGGTGACCAACGACTCGACCTGCTCATCGTTCAGGGCCCAGTTCTCCGGTCCCATCGCGATGGCCGTTTGAAACTCCCCGACCGCCTGGGCGTACAGGCCGTTGAGATAATACAAGTGCGCCAGGGCGATTCGTATCGACGATTTCTCCGGTTCGGTTTCGCGCTTCGACTGATACTGCTCGATCGCGTCGTCCAGGTCGCCCTGCAGGAGATCCACCGCCACTAACCGGTCCCTCGCCGGGGTGAACCCCGGGTTCTGGTCGAGGGCGTCTCGATAGTAGTCGGCAGCCTTGGTGGCCCGGCCAAGTTTCTCGCAGCAAAAGCCCGCAGCAAAAAGCACCGGCGCCTCCTGGGCGCCTGTTCGGCTCGCCAGCTCCAGGTGCTCCAGCGCCGTCTGCACGTCGCCGTGCTCTTGGTAAGCCACCGCCAGCGCCAACCTCGCCGCGAGAGACTCGCCCATGCAGCGGCAGGCGGCGTTGAGGTTTCGGATAGCTTCTTCGAGGCGATCAGCCTGCAGAAAGCCCAGGCCCATATGAAAATAAAGTTCGCCGCTTTCGCCCGGGGGTTGGGAGTTGGTTTGCAACGGGTGCACGTCTTGTTTATGAGCCGACCAAAAATACCCGCCCAGCAGCTCGCCAAAGTCCAGGTCCAACCCTTGGCCCAATAATCTCA
>DAOVQV010000184.1 GCA_030628445.1 Phycisphaerae bacterium
CAGCGGTAAGTCGGTGATGCGCTTGCGGTCCGACCCGTCGCAGACAAGAGGCAGACCGGCCACCAGACCCACCAGCACACCTCCCAGCAGCGCGTCGCCCGCACCGGCGGTGTTCTTGAGTTGAACCTCGAGGGCAGGGCAGTGGTCCCAGACGTCGTCAGCGTACCCATAGGCGCCGCTAGCTGCGGCGCTGATTATGATCTGAATATCTGGGTTCTCCCGGCACAGCACCGCCTGGACCGCCCCCAGCAGCTTACCGGGCGTCAACGGGTCGAATGGGGCTCCCGTCAGCGCACTTGCCTCATCCTCATTCATCCCCACAAGGTCCACCCGACAGAAGAAACCGTCCTTGTGGGCTTGGCCGATCTCGGCGGAGCTAAACGCCCCGGCGCGGAATCCTTTATGTTCTGTCGCCAGCTCAAGCAGTCGATTCTGCGCTTCGAGCGGTACTTCAGGTAGCGCCAACGCGATGAATTGGCCTGCGCTGTCGGCGAGGATCGGCTCTATGCGGTCAACGTCGGCCGGTGTCAACCCAGACGCCGCGGCGTTGCTGGTGGTGATATTACCCCCCGTCCCATCCGGATACTGGAAACACGCACTGAACAATGTCGGGCGGTGGGGGATCTGCTCGACGAACCGGGTGTCTATTCCCGCCCGGGACATCTCGTCGATCATCCTGCGGCCCGGCTCGTCGGCGCCGACCTTCCCGATCGGGGTGACGCGGAACCTCCGGCCGCGGACATCCGCACCCAATAACACGGCGACGTAGTGCGAGATAATGTGAAGCTTGCAGTAGTCGCGGACGTCCAGGAGGCGCCCCGGGCGCGACTCGTTTCTCCCGAGCGTGTGATCGCCTTCCAAGGCGAAGAGAATCCCGGTTCCGATTCCGCCCACGCCCACAAGAAGACGATATGGGCAATTTACCGCCGGTTGGAAGACTCGCTTGGGCATCAGTGGGGTCCCTCGCTCAGAAAAGCTCCCATTCCGGATGTTCGCTGATGGGGTGGGACGCCGTGGCGAGCGTGGCGGTGATGATAGCGTCCTCGTGCCGCTGGAGTAGCGTCATGGGATATTCCGGTGTCGGATCCGCAAACATCGCGACGCGAAGAGCCGTCTGCTTCCAAGCGCCGGTGTCGCTGAAGAAACGAACGCTCGCTGCCGACAAACACTGGCGAACCCCCAGCGTAACCGACATGGGCGGGACGAACTGCCACGCCGACCCGAAGTTCCGCTGCGCCAGGGCGAGGATGGTGTCGATGTTGTTGTCCTGGATGCGGATGGTTGACTCGGCCAGGTCCTGTAAGCTGATCCGGCTGAACGGATTGCGGCGTGCCTGATTGTATGCGATGTGTCCGTCCTGACCCCACCCGCCCATGGTTATGTCGATCGGCGCCAGTCTGATCGCCTCGGCGACGGGGTCCATTGTCTGGGGCGTCAACCAGAATCGCTGCTCGTCGGGGACATTGAGTTCGGGTCTGATCGGGCCGTAGAAATGCTTCTCCATGTACGTTCGGAAATTCAACGGATGGTTCTTGGGAAGCAGTTTACCTTCCCAGTCGAGGCATTCGTCCATGTGAAAGACGGTGAAGTTCCGCAGGGATACGTTTTGGGTGTTGACCAAGTCCGTCCATGGCACGTACCAGCAGGTGGGCCCGCAGGGGATTATCGCACGTGTGGGACGTCCGGCGGTGTTGTTGGTTTCGATCAGCTCGACCAACTCGCCGGCCATCAGCCGGCCCATCTGGGCAGAGTCCTGGACGATCCGCAGCCGCACGTGCGCCTTGGGGTGATCGGCCAACTGCTCAGCCGGTATCTTGCACCATTCGTAGAGATCCTTTGGGTCGATGTAGCTCATAGACTCCTCTCCCGTCGGCTGGGCATACGTTTTGTCATCCTGGGAAGATAACATATTTCTTTGGGATTAGCCCCGTGATCGCGTGGTAGCCGGCCCCGAAGGCCATGAACACCATGCCACCCAAGAGGTCGCCCGCGATCACACCGATCATCAAGGCCATAACCTGCCGGTGTTTGATCCCGCTGCCTAGCTTCGTGACGGCAGTCTTTATCAGCCAGCCCAGCAAGAAAGAATGACTGAACCGGCCCATCGGCCAGGTGCCCCAGACCAGGAACATGATAGGATGCAGCGGCCACCAGGCGAAGCGCAATCGCAGGAAGCTGAAGCCCAGCACCAGCGCCAGGCCCGCCCCCCCATACCAGAAAAACCGCGGGTTGGGTTGCGGACTTCTCAGACGTTCCCACGTCGTCATTTGCTTTGACTCCGCCAGTTCGTCTGAAATTGATAGCTTGGTCATCTCGCGAACGGCGGCATCGAACGGCAGCTTAGGGGTCTCCTTGAAGGACCACTTCGTGGTGCGGGGTTCGCTGGAGTTGTAGTTGACTGCCAGCACTACCGGGAACGCAATTGCCAGCGCCATGGCGAAAATGCCGATTGAGCTCCAACCAAGCTTCGCCGGCCGGATGCCTGCGTCTTCGGTCATCTTCAGGCCAGTGGTTATGTATGGCATCAGGCTTTCGCGCGGGTCGATTACCAGTACCGCGGTGACGAGCCCGGCGACGACCATCGCCTTGGGGCCGACGGCGTTTGCGCCGAACAATGCGATCAAAATGGCAAGGGGCATCCAGGACGGCTGGATGAAAAACAAGCCGCTCTCGGCGTTGATGCGGGCCACCACAAGGTAGATCAGCATTATCATCAAGACGATCAGAAGCGCGAACGGCCAGTTGAGGCCCAAGACGCTCAGGAAGATCGTCAACCCAGCAATGGTCAGGAAAAAGAGCCGGCAGGCCCATGCAGCCGAGGAGGTAACTTCCCGTTGCCGGCCGAATGTGATTGCCCGTTTGACCATCAGCCAATAGTAGCGCCGGCCTATGTAGATCAGCAGAGCCGCCATGCCCAGGCAACTGCCGAACAGCTGCCAGGGCATCGCCCCGCCGGTGAAGTAATCCGATTCGAGTCGAACGCCGGCCTTGACCAATACCATCACCCCAAACACGAAGAACACCTGCGACAGCCCCAGGCTCAAAGCCACGTCGGCCGAAAGGAAGAACGCAAAGGCCACTACTGTTGGGAAAATCCTGATCGTAATCAGCGCGAAGCCTGAATCGCCCGCCGCCCGGCCGAAGTGAGGCCACTTTTGCAGAATGGGTGTCAGTGGAAACTCCAGAGGAATCCCGATGCTCTGGGGAATCCAAGTGTTGATCCCGTTGCTGAGGCGGATGAGGAACACAACGATCAGCCCCAGCCAAAACAGCTTGCTGCGGAAGATCGGCCCGACCCCGCTGTCGGGGTCCTGTTGCGTCAGTGACGCTGCGAAGGCTGCTATGGGATAGCGCAGCCGCTCCCTGTTGGCCCATTGGTTGTGGACCATCAGGCTCATGCATATGACGCCGAGCCCGGTGAGGAAAATCAGCGCCCCCCAGGTCCACGTCGATCTGGCCCAGAGGCGCCACGGGACGCGCGACCAGTCCAGCAACCTGCCCTCCGGATGCGTGGTCAGGAAGTCGTCCATCACCGCAGGGCTGTATGCCACCTGCTCGGCGCCGGGTTCGGATGGCATCATGCAAGGCGGGACATAGCTGAGTATCTTGTGGGTGCGCCAGTCTACGGATTGCTGGTAGTACTGCAGGGGCATGGCCAGGCTGGTGTGGAATGTTCTCATTAGCCCGTTGCTTGGCACGCTACAGGCGGCCAGCATCAACGCTGCGATTACGGCCATCTCACCAGGACGAAAACGCCAACTGCGGCGCAGCCTAAACAGCAACGGGTTGAGAAGCATTACCACCAGTATCAGCAGGCCGAAGATGAAGATTGGGAAGTGGTTCCCGACGAGGGGTGTCAGATACAAGATGGCGTCGTTGATATAACCGAATGCGGCGATAAACGCCGCTCCCAACACGCCCAGTACCACCGCGCGGAACGTCATGCCTTATTGCCGTCCTATAAGCAGAGCACTGCCGATGATCGAAGACTATGGCGTTTCGACGGCCCGTTCAAACACAATTCCTGCTGTGGGCAGCGGGCATGAAGCTTTGTTGC
>DAOVQV010000234.1 GCA_030628445.1 Phycisphaerae bacterium
GATGGGCGATCATAAGCGTGGTGCGCCCCTTTATGAATTCGCGCATCGCCTGGTGGATTCGCTGTTCGGAGTGCGTGTCTATCTGGGACATCGCCTCGTCGAATATCAGGACCGCCTGGTCGCGAAGGATCGCCCGGGCAATGGCGATTCGCTGCCTTTGCCCGCCCGAGAGCGTCGCGCCGTGCTCGCCGACCATCGTCTCGTAACCGTCCGGAAGCTGGTCGACGAACTCATCGACGAATGCTTTCCTGCCCGCTTCCAGCACCGCCTGCGCGGCAGGGCGACGCAGCCCGTACGAGACGTTCTCGCCGATTGTGGCGTTAAACAGCACCGTCTCCTGCGTCACCAGTCCTATCTGGCGCCTCAGCGACCGCAGCGAATACTGAGATACGTCGCGGCCGTCTATCAAAACCTTCCCGTCGGTCGGATCGAACAGTCTGGGCAGCAGCGATACGAGCGTTGTTTTTCCGCACCCGTTGGGTCCGACTATGGCGATGGTCTGTCCGGCCTGGATCGAAAGGTCGATGCCCTTGAGGGCGTCTTCGGAGGCACTTGGGTAGCGGAAACGGATATTTCGGAATTCGATGGACCGCTCGTGTCGAGGGAGCATCGGCGCTTTTGGGACGCTCTTCTCCTGGGGTTCGTCTTGCAGGTCGAAGATGCGCTCAGCGGCGGCCTCGGCCCGCTGGAAGCGCGTGACGACCTTGGCGAGTTTTCGAACCGGGTCGAACATTGCGGCCAGGCAGCCCATCAGCGTGATGAACGCGTGGGAGTCCATGTTGTGCTGGCGGTTGAGGACCCAGTATCCGGCGATGGCGATCGCGCCCATCGCCGCGGTGACGCCCAGTGCCTCAACGGCCGGCGCTGTCGCCGCATCGATACGGGCCATCCGCCGCTGCTGCTTCAAGAGCCTGCGGTTGACCTCTCGGAACCGCTTCCGCTCGGCCGCCTCCATAGTGTACGCCTTGACCACTCGTATCCCGGTAAGCGTCTCTTCAAGCACGGCGAGCATCTTCGACCAGCTCTCCAGCGCCCGGCGCGACGCCCGCCGCATGTTCTTGCCGAATTTGCGGATGATCAGGAACGCCGGCGGCCCGGCGATCATCGCCAGAAGCGTCAGCCGCCAGGATACCGTCAGGGCGATCGCCAGCGCGGCCAGCGCCTTGCCCGGCTCGACCAAAGTCTTACCGAACAACGTCACCTGCCCGCGCGCCAGCTCGGACGTGTCGGCGATGAACCGGCTCATCGAATCGGTTACGCCTTTCTCGGAGAAGAACGTGGCGGGGAGGCGAAGCACGACGTTGTAGTTCTCGCACCGCAGGTCCACCACTCCGCGCCACACCGCCGATGCCACCAGATACTCCTGAACGAACCGCAACAGGTCGCGCAACACGGTGATGACGACGGCGAAGCCCAGCAGCCAAAGCAGGATCGTGAACCTGCCCGCGTAGTCGGCCGGTTCGTCGAACAGCCCCGCCAGCTTCCCCAGCATGCGCGACGGGAACGTCGCATCGGTGAGCTTTATGGTGAGGGTCTCGGTCCGGGTCTGCCCTTGCTTCAGCAGGCGAAGTTGGACCGTCTGGGAGGGCCCCGCCTGGGTCAGTTGGCGGGTAAGCTCGCCGGCCGTCATGACGGTGTGTCCCGGATCGCCGTCGTACAGTCCGATGATGTAGGTGTCCGGGTCGATCCCCGCCGCCTCGGCCGGTCCGTCGGGGATGAGGCGGACCACCTCGACGACCTGCGGGAGCACCTGCCCGTCCACCCGCGCGGCCGGCGGGGCGATGCGGACGATTTGGGCGCCCAGGCGGTCCTGGGTGATGCTGTTATACGCCCACCCGTGGAGGCCCTCTTCGGAGATCAGGACCTTGGTCCCAGGTAGGATTACCGCCAGCCCGCCGCCCCACAGGACCGCGATCAGCACCACGCACGCGACCGCTACGCCCAACCGCACGCGATAAGGCCACAAATACCGCAATGAGCGCCTGAAGTTCTTCATATTGATTTCAGCCGATCCGAATAACCGGGGCGTTTATACGGGCCTGTTGCTGCTGGGTCAACGCTCCAGACCGTCCGGTCAAGACACTTCCAGCGGCGTCGCCGAACAGCAAGTGAGTGCGACGTTGTCCCAGACGGTCCTGGGATTGACGTTTCGCCAAAGCAGCGTCTCGTAGACGGACAGCTGTTCGATGATCTCCGCGAGCCGTTGAGGGCCGAACCGCTGCGACAGGGCCTTGATGGGCCCGCCCTGATCGGCGTTGGATATCGCGCCTCCCGCGCCGCTGGACTGGTGCAGCGCATCGGAATATGCGCTTGCTATGAGCCTGAGCATCACCCCGGCCGCCCGACGCGACGCAAGCAGCTTGGAAAGCTCGATGCCCTGGTCTTTCTTGGCGTCCTTGACGATCTGCTCGGCGAGTGCGTCGGATGATTTTGCAAGGTGCTCGCCGAGTTCGACCGGGCCCGCCTGGGGCTCGCCGAGACGCTCGATGATGTCCCTCTTGAGCTCATACAACCCTTGGGCCGCCAGCCTGCTCCCCTCCCCGACAGATCCATCCGTAAAGCGGGCCCAAAACCCCGCCTCGTCCTGCCCCACCCCGGCCGCGGTGAGTCTTGAGACCACAAAGTCCTGCGGTAGGGCGGCGAACCGCACCGCCCAGCACCTGCTCTGCGTGGTCGCCAGCATCTGCTGCGATTGGCGGGCGATCAGGATGATCGTCACGCCGGGGGGCGGTTCTTCCAGCGTCTTCAGCAGCGCGTTCTGGGCCGCTGCGCTCATCAGTTCCGCTTCAAGTACGATAAAGACCTTTCCGTGTCCGTAAGCACCTGTCAGGCCCGCCGGGGCGATAAGGAACGTGCGGATCACGTCGATACTCAGCTCCTGCATCTTGCGGTCGCGGACGGCGGCGTCGTCGTGATACTGGGCCAGCTCCTTGCGGATTACGTGCAGGTCCGGATGCGTTCCGGAATCGATGAGCTTGCAGCTTTGGCAGACCCCGCACGCGGTCCGCCCGCCAGATGGTCCTGCCGATTCGCTGCGCTCGTCGCCCGGCGTGAGGCACAGCAGCGTTCTTGCGAACGCCAGGGCGGTGGTGCGGCGCCCGACACCACCCGGGCCGACGAACAGATACGCGTGCGGCGTGCGATCGGACGCCATCGCCTCACGCAGGCGCTCGATCTCCCCTATGGGGACGTCTGTGGCCAGCTCGAAGTACTTGGTTATCAGGCCGTCGGGAATCGACATCGTCCTCCCGAAGATCTCGTCGGGCGGGTCATTGATCCCGATGTAGTTGCCGAGGCTCTTGGACATCTTCTGGACTCCGTCGGTGCCCTCAAGAAGCGGCAGCGTCATCACGACCTGAGGCGCCTGC
>DAOVQV010000219.1 GCA_030628445.1 Phycisphaerae bacterium
GACGAAGATCAGCGGCCCGGGCGCCGTGATATTCGCCAACTCCTCAGCCGTCGACACCACCGCGACGTTCTTGGCGGCCGGGCCTTATGTTCTACAGTTGGAGGCGTCGGATGGCGAGCTATCGGCGACGGATACGGTCGAGATAGACGTGATCGACCCGACCGGACTGTTCTTTGACGATGATTTCGACGACAACAACCTGAACGGGTGGACGACGCTGGCGGGCAGCTTCACGACGTTCCAGTATCCGTCCGCCCCCGGGTATGAGGTCCACGCCACGATCGCGGATTCACGGATGCGCGCGGACCTTACCGACACCAACCTGTCCGATATCGTTTACATCTCCTGTGAGATCCGCCATACCGGCGGGACGAGCGGCAGCACCAGCGGGATGGGTTGGAAACCAGGCAGGTTGTGGCTGGTGGACGATACGGGCGCAGGCTTCGGTCTGTATTTCGCTCTCGACCAGACAGGCAACGGTGCCCTGTATATCTGCACGACCACCGACTTCGGGGCTACGGAAGCGTCGGCCGGGGACTTCTCGACGCCCGGGAACGCCAACGGAAACGACAAGAAGACCGTCGAGCTGGTCTACAACCGCCTGACGGACCAGGTCGAGTGCTTCTTCGAGGGCGTCTCGAAGGGCACGCTGTCCGTAAGCTCCAGCTACCGCGACTTCACCAAGCTGGTTGTCTACCTCAAGCACGTCTACGACGGGACCTGGGGCCAGTTGGATATCGACGATATCCGAATCGCCAACACGTCGGTTGGAAACTAGTATTCTGTCCCAGCTGTATTGTTGGGTAGAGTCTTTTCAGTTTGATTCGGGCGTCGGCTGTTGTGAATCGCCAGTCGATGCCGCAGCCGGCCGGGACGGAGCAGAGAATCTTCAATTGCTCTAGTAGAGCCCTGACCAAATACTTCGGGGGGACAGGCTGTGATTCCCGATGGCCCCTATACTATGCTGCGCGCATGAGCCCCCTGGGCTATGCAAAGCCGGCCTGGGCGGACTGGTCAGCCTTGCGCTGGGCGGCACGTTTCTCGACAATCCCACTGCGGCGAAGCGAATCGAGAGGATCGACGGGAACACCCATCTGCTCACGCACCTCCTCTAACAGCGGGGTCGTGTCGGCGAAAAACGCGCGGCGCAGGGTTTCTTCGGCAGCGACAATGTCCCCGGCCCCCTGGGCTGCATGTAGCTTCTGGCGGTTCACCAGCAGTGCCTTTGCGTAGAGCTCTTGAATGTTGGTTACGCTCTGGACCATGGCCTCGAGCTTTGGCTTGACGTTGTGCGACTGGTCGATCATGTAGGCGATCGGCGCATCGATGCCTCCGGCGCGTGCGGTTGCGATCTGCTCGAAGATCAGGAAGAGCTGGTATGGATTGATGCTGCCGGCCGTCAGATCGTCGTCGGCGTACTTGCGGTCGTTGAAGTGGAACCCACCGAGCAGGGCCTCGTCAAGCAAGATGGCTACGATGTGTTCCACGTTGGTCCCAGGTAAGTGATGCCCCGTATCCACCAAGACCTTGGCGCGATCGCCGGCCGCGCGGCAAAACAGGGCCGCCGCCCCCCATTCCGACACGTCGGTGTGATAGAAGCCCGGCTCGAAGGGCTTGTATTCCAGCAGCAAGGTCATGGTGTCGGGCATGGCGAGTGTCACTTCGGCGAGGGCCTCGGCGATGAACCGCTTGCGCCGCACCAGGTCGTCCTGCCCAGGATAGTTCGTCCCATCGGCCAACCACAGGCTCAGATGCGAGCTGCCCACCTGTTCGCCGATCTCGATCGACGCGAGGCAATGCCGGACGGCCCTCTTGCGAATTGCGGGATCCGGATTCGCAAAGCTGCCCAGCTTGTACAGCTGATCCTGGAATAGATTGGGATTGATGGCCCCGATTTTCAGGCCGTGCTGCTCGGCGAGCTCACCGACGTGGGGATCAAAGCCCTCGGGAAAATCCCACAGAACGTGCACTGCCATCCGTGGGGCGATCCCCGTCAGCCTGTGCACCTCGGAGGCGTCTTGTATTTTGTGCTCGAGCGTCAGCGCTGCGGAGGCCTGCAAGAACTTACCGAAGCGCGTGCCGGTGTTGGCGTAGCCCCAGCTGGGCGTCTCGATTTGAAGGGCCCCCAACTGCCTTCGGACCCAGTTCAGATCGACGCCATCATCTGCGAGGCGGTGTTTCCAGTCGCTCATGTTTTCCTACTTTCTAACTGCATTATTCTCAGTTGGCCGATGCTGAAACCGAGCCCCCGACTCAGGCGAAGACCTCTCGCATGCGGTCGCAGTAGTAATGCACCGTGTCCCACTCAGCGTCCGGTGCGATGCGATGGTCCGGGCAGGGGATGTATCCGCCCAGGGCCACCAGGGGGATAAGTCGCTCGATCTCCGCATCTACGGCCGGGCGGCCCTTAGCGAAGGCCGTCTTGTTCATGCCGCCAACACCCCGCAATTGGCGGCCATACTTTTCGCGCCAAGGAGCGAGGGTGGCATTCCAAGTGCCCACCTCGATGGGAAACATCGTGTTCACACCGTTGTTGAACCAAGTAGGAATCAGCGTATCGATCATACCGTCGCAATCCAGCGAGACGATGTCGACACCGAACCCACGCAGTAGGTCGGTGATTCGCCGGTAGTGCGGCCCGACCTTCTCGTCAAAGACCGACGGGTTAATCAGTGGGCCGTTCTTGAAACAGATGTCCTCCCAGAAGTGAGCGAAATCGAATTTCGCGCCTGTGGCAAGCGTCATCTTGACGCAGTCATAGCACAATCGGCTGACAGTCTGGATGATCTCGTCGAACAAGTCTTCGTCATCATAATACAGGTAGCAGGCGCCCTGGAGCCCGAGCCAGTCTCGGATCGTTCCATACAGGCTGCCGCAATGGAGCCCGTAGGGGTATGTTCGATCATCTTTGAGCAGGTGCTCCATTCCGCCTTGGTCAAAAGGAACCATCTGGCCGCCGACGTTGACGAGCGCGCTGTTGACGCGGTCGGGGCAGAACTGCAACCTAGGCAGGAAATGCTCCTCCCATTCTTTGCGTCCCTTCAGCAGATGGCTGATCTCCGAAGGTATGCCCGTCGCGCCGGGCGCCTGGACAACCACGGCGCCGTGCTCATCCCGCACGTGTCGCGAGCCGTCCGGGAACTCCTTGACGACCTTCCGCTTAAAGGCAGGGCGCAGGTTCACCGCCGGGCCGAAAGCCGAAGACCAGTTGAAATCAAAACCAAGCTTCTCGGATATCAGCATGTCCGTCGGGTTGCCGTCTTTCCATGTCGCCGCTTCTTGCTGCGTGAGGTGCCCCTCGGCCGCCCACTTCTCGAGGGTGTGGGTCCAATACCCGAAGCCTACGATCGGGAGCTTGTCATACTCCTGATAGTGCATGATCGCCATCACACGCTGTCGATTGGTCATGCTTTTCATCCCTCGTTGGCGATTGTTAACATAGCAGAGCATCTGCGGTGGGGCAAGCGGGGGGGCTCTGAGGCTGGCGATTTCTGGTAGGGCAGATACAATAACGAAAGTGTGAGCTTCCCACGCGTGGTCCGGGCCGTCAGACGGGAA
>DAOVQV010000355.1 GCA_030628445.1 Phycisphaerae bacterium
CTGGTTCAGGGCGGCGGGTAAAGGCCGATCGGGTGGGTTACATGCTGATCGTGATTCGCTGCGAGCCTCTTTGCAGCTCGACCGAGTGTATGTTGATCTGGACGACGGTGGCGTTTGTGATTCTCTGCCCGACACGGACCATGCGGCCGTTGATTATCGCCCTTGGCCCGCTGGGTCCGTGGATGATCCCGTTGACTGTGAAGGTGGTCGGGTCCAGGTTCGCCCCGGTCCTCTGCGCCACTTCCATGTCTGCAATGGTGGCGGGCTGGGTTGTGGCGTGGGCCTGATCGGGTCTTCCGGATGATCCGCCCGAGGGGATGGTGCGGCTCGGTAAGAGGCGGGCCTGCTGGTTCAATCGGCTCTGTGCCACCTTCAGATATCCGCCGATCTCACTTGCCGCACTGCCCAGTAGGCGCTTGGTCAGCAGGTCGGTCCCGGGTCGATGCTGCTCGGCGGGCTTGGCCGGTTCGTAATAGTCCAGCGCTTCTTGCGTTTTGGTGATGACCAAGTCGGCCGGTTTCGGGTCCGGTTGCACCTGCGGGGTGGTCGGCGGTGCGATCGGCGCGATGGCGGCGACGGCCGCGGACGGCGTGGTTGAGCGGCTCACGAAAAACAAAACACCGGCGCCTATTGCAACCGCCAGCACGATTACAACGGAGGCCGTCAGAATAGACGGCGCGTTGGACCGCCGGTGTGGTTCCGGGACCGGCGGGATGTCCGGGTGTTCGGATTCCGATCTTTTGCGCCGTCTTTCCCGCTCTGCTCGTTTCAGTGCTTCGTTTATCAGGCTCATCAGGCGGCTCCCTTTAGCTCTCGCACCGCCATGCGCACGAGCTTGCGATCGATGGCGCCCGTTCCGTGGACGTACCCGGCCAGCAGGGCCTTATCGCCCACCGCATTGATGAGGCGGGGCGTCCCGTGGGAGTAGCGGTAGATTTCCTTGATCGCCCCGGCGTCGAAGCGAATCGGCCTCTGCTGAAGCGCCGCGGCGCCGGCGGTGGCTATCCGGTGGCGGATGTAGCGTTCGGTCTCGTCGCGGCTCATCGGCTCCAGGTGGTAGCGGACGGTGATTCTCTGGGCGAGTTGTCTCATGGCGCGGCGGCCCAGCTTTTGGCGCAGCTCCGGTTGGCCGAGCAGGACGATCTGGAGAAGTTTCTGGCTGTTTGTCTCCAGGTTGCTCAGGAGGCGCGTCATCTCCAGCGTCTCGTCGGGCATGTCCTGTGCCTCGTCGATGATGACGACCGCGTTTCGGCCCATAGAGTTGACGTGCAACAGGAACTCGTTAAGCGTCGTCATGTACTTGAGGCGATCGTAGGCCATGGCCTCGATCCCGAATTCATTCAGGGTGGCCCGCAGCAGTTGCGTTTCCGTCAGGACGGGGTTTAAGATCAGGGCTGTGTGTATGGAGGGCCCCAGCTGGTCCAGCAGCGTCCTGCACAGGGTCGTCTTGCCCGTACCCACCTCGCCCGTTATGCAGATGAACCCCTTGCGCATGCGGATTCCATAGAGCATGTGGTTCATCGCTTCCATGTGCTGGGCGGTAAGGAAGAGGAACCTTGGATCGGGCGTCAGGTTGAAGGGCTCTTCCGCCAGCCGGTAGTATTCCTTGTACATGACCTTCACACCTTGTCTCGACAAAGGCCCTCGGTCGTCCATCCCGCACCGGATACGTCGTTCGGGGCCCAATGTCTTTCTTCGGCATACGGAACAGCTCACTTAATCATCAAATCCGTCAAAACCGGCCCTGCGGCGTCGCCGGTGGCGGTGCGATGGATTCTTGGCGGCGTCTGTGGCGCCGCAAGCTTGCTCCGCGGGCGTAAGAGCTTACTTGGCACAGCCCTACGGCTGAGGCGCGCCGCAGGTGAATGGACGATCGCCCTTTGGGGCGCCAGCTTTCGTGGGCGCCTTGGGCGGGTGAAATTTGTCCGGCGAGAAG
>DAOVQV010000202.1 GCA_030628445.1 Phycisphaerae bacterium
GAGAACGCCGCCAGGGCAAGCTTCCGGCGTGTCTGGAAGCTTACCCGCCCGCCGCTGTCGCGCATCTCGGTCAGGACCGCCTCGTACTGGGATGAGTCGGTGACGACCGTGACGAACTTGTGATTCTTGGCCGCCGACCGCACCAGCGTAGGCCCGCCGATGTCGATCATCTCGACGGCGTCGGCGAGCGTGCAGTCGGGCCGCCCGATCGCCTGCTCGAACGGATAGAGGCTCACGCAAACAAGGTCCACCGGCTCGATGCCGTACTTGTCCATGTCCGCCTGGTGCTCCGGATCGTCCCGAAGGGCCAGAATCGCGCCGTGGACCTTCGGGTGCAGCGTCACCACGCGGTGTCCGAGCATTTCGGGAAACCCGGTCCACTCCTGGACCGATCGGACCTTGACGCCGGCGGCGGCGATGGCTTTGGCGGTCCCGCCCGAGGAGATAATCTCGACGCCCATCTGCGAAAGCGACTTGGCGAACTGGTCGATCCCCGTCTTATCGTACACACTGATCAGAGCACGGCGGACGACAACGTCTTCCATGACACTATCCTTTCCTGT
Source organism: Phycisphaerae bacterium (assembly GCA_030628445.1). GTDB lineage: Bacteria > Planctomycetota > Phycisphaerae > SM23-33 > SM23-33 > DAOVQV01. Next base: position 564 of record DAOVQV010000202.1, read on the forward strand.
TGATCGAGGTCTACCGAAGCGGACAAAACCCAACGACGCCCAGTGGCTCTAGCGACCGGACTTCTCGAGCATCTGGGCCGTTAGACGACCGGCGCGTCTGGGCCGTATGCAGAACAAATACCCCTCCCTGTTGCCCACGTAGATCGCCGGTGCGGTGGTGTTGGCGGCGAAAAGCTCCATACCGGTCAGCGGGAAGGACGCCGAGACGGACCCGAGGACCTCATCGACCACCTGAAGGGCGCCGGTATCATCCAGCAGATACGCCTTTCCGGAAATCACCGCCAGGATCAGTCTCCCGGCGGGGCGGGTCCAGCGGAGGCGGCCGTTGGCGAGGTTCAAGGCGTAGAACTTATCGCCCTCCGCCCGTTGGAACAGGGTCGACACGCCGACCTGGATCGGCTCCAGCAGATGCCCCTCGCAGATGAACGGGTCCCACAGCGGCTCGCCTGTCAGGGCGTTCAGTGCGTAGATGCGGTTATCCTCGCAGGGCACGAAGCACCCGCGATCGTCCACGCCGAACCCCGCGGTTATGGGCGCCGGGAGCGGACGGCGCCAGATTATGTTGTTCATCCGGCCGGCCTGGGCGGCGTAGAGCGACCCGTCCTGACTGGCGACGTAGATATGACCGGCGTGATATTCAATTGGGGCGGTTATGAGCCCGGCCGTCGATATCGCCCAGGCCCGCATCGCCTCTCGCAGCAGGAACGCATGGCACCAGCCCTTCGTGGAGGCAACGTAGAAGAGCTCTCCGTCACAAGCCCCGCCGGTATTGGCCGGGAAGTTGAGCTGTATCTCGCGCTTCTTCGCCCCGTTGGCGCGATCGAATACGAATATCTTGGACAGCGTGTTGATAAGCACCGCGTCGAACAGCTCGCCCTGGGCTTCGGGAGCAAGGTTCAAGATCTCCTTGATCCCCGAGACCTTCTCCGGGAGGACGACGTTATCGGCATGGCAGGGCCGATAAACCGTCTGATCCTTATTGGCGATCCGCGCGTGCCACTTCACGCCGCCGACGGCCGCGTCCACCACCAGGAGGCGATTCTCATTGGTCAGACAGTAAAGATTCTCGTCCATAAGATACATGCGCTCGACGGTTTCGCCCTCGTCCAAGGACAGCTTCATATCCCAGTAGTATCTCAGGGACGCCTTGGCCAGAACGCCCGCGTGCACGAATTGCGGTAAGTCCCCCGGCCCGCAACCGACCACACCACCCAGGACCGCCGCAAGAGTCAGCACCGCCAAAGCACGTCTGACCGGAACCGGAAAAACACCCATACTTGCGTGTGACATCGATTGACCTCCAGAATCAAAAGGTTGTTTCGCTCTCGCCCCGGCGCCCCACCGCCGAGCCTTGGGGCTCGGCGGATTAAGGTCCGCCGCATGAACGCGCCGAGCAGGGAATTACGGCGTCATCTGAACGAAATCGCCCAGGTCCACGTCGTTTTCCCGCTCAAAGCTCTTGAGATGCTCGATGCGATCCAGGTCGTCGGCGATGCGCTGAGCCAGCTTGAAGATATAAGGCCGACCCTCCATGCGGGCCTTGAGGTCGGCGAGCATCTCGTCCCAACTACCTTCGTACAACTCGCGCTTCAAAACCACAAGCATGCGTTCTTGGTTGGTGAGGGCATCGACGAACTGCCGCACCTTCTTGCCGGCATCGGCCCGTTCCGTGGTCACTCGGGCACCTCGCGCCTACAATCCCGCCGCGCACGCGCCGCCGGTCTGCGGCGGTAAGCTGCACGCGGCTCAGACGCAACACTCTAAGGGCCAAAACGGACCTTTGCAACCGTTTAATCCGACCTTTCCCGCGGGTAGGGAGGCCCTTTATGCCCTAAGGATCTTCAGATACTGCTTGACGGTCCTGCCCAGACCCTCCTTGAGGGCCTCGCAGATCAGCGCATGCCCGATCGACACCTCCAGTATCCCGCCGATGGTGATGAACTTACCGAGGTTGTCCAGGTTCAGATCGTGCCCGGCGTTTACGCCCAGACCGAGCTGCTGGGCGGTATTTGCAGCGGCGGCGTACCGGGCGAGCTGCTCGTCGGGGCGGCCCTGCTCATGCGCCCTGGCGTACGGCTCGGTGTACAGCTCGATTCGGTCGGCTCCGACCTGCGAGGCACGCTCGATCTGGGCCGGATCCGGGTCCATGAACATGCTGACGCGGATCCCCAGCTCCTTCAGCTGGGAAACCAGCGGGCCTACGCGCTGACCATCCTTGGCGAGGTCCCACCCGTGATCGGAAGTAAGCTGTCCCGGTGTGTCCGGTACGAGCGTGCACTGGGCGGGCCGGACCTTCCGGACGATGGTCATGAAACCAGGGTAATCGCCGACGGGGCCGGCGAACGGATTCCCCTCGATGTTGAACTCGACGGTCAGCATCTCGCCCAGCTCGTAGACATCCGACGGGCGGATGTGCCGCATATCCGGCCGGGGGTGAACGGTTATCCCATGCGCACCGGCGTCGACGCAGATCCGGGCCGCCTCCGTAACCGACGGAATCCCGATGTCCCGCGAATTCCGCACCAGAGCAACCTTGTTCACATTCACGCTCAAAAGTGTCATGATGACGTCTCCCTTGCCCGAAAAACCCGGAAACGAAATCCCCGCCCCTCAAGGTACCGCAAAGGGCCCAACATTGCAAAGCACCGCGGCGGCGGGCCCGGACGGAGATATTCTTACCAGCGGGACGTACCAATTCTACGCAAGACAGATTACCCTCAACGGATAGAGCACTTTAAGGTTTAATGTTCCGGTGATGGCCGAGCGAGGACAAGGCTGACAAGGAAGGCGAAGCAGACAACCCCCTAGGGTTGTCGATGCAGCCTGACGCAGTCAGCCGAAGCCGCAGCCGACCAGGACGGAACAGAAAATCTTAAATTGCTCTAGGCACGTCGAATCAGGAGACCGAGACCATGACATCGGAAGTTCGATATCACATGCTGCGGCCGGGCCAGATCGTAGAGCGACGCAACCGCTGCCCCGTGGTCTACATCCCCATAGGAACGCTCGAGTGGCACGGTCTGCACAACCCGGTGGGGGCCGATACGCTGCAGGCGGAGGGCTTGGCGATCCTGGCGGCCGAAAAAGGCGGCGGGTTGGTCTTCCCGCCGCTGTACTACGGCGAGTCGCGCCTGGAGGCCCTGATGGAGGCCAACGCCGCCGACCGCGACAAGATCGCCGAGGCGATGGGGCTGGACGCCGATAACTTCACGCCCCA
>DAOVQV010000130.1 GCA_030628445.1 Phycisphaerae bacterium
CAACCCCGGAAGGGGCTTTGATCATCATAAAGCCGTTCGACCCGGGCAGCGTCAAGGATATCGAACGGGCCATCTTGGGAAGTGATTTGGGAATCACGCCAAACGTGGACGGGAAGATCATTCGCCTGGCGGTTCCGCCGCTGTCGATAGAAAGGCGCGGGCAACTGGGCGGGCAGGTCAAGAAGATGGCCGAGCAAACCCGGGTCTCCATCCGCAACGCCCGACACGACGGGAACAAAGAAGTCGAGAAGCAGGAAAAGGTCTCCGACCTAACCGAGGATGACGCCAGGAAGGGAAAAGACGACATCCAAGACCTGACCCGCCGGTACGAAGATAAGGTCACGGAGATCTTGGAGGCAAAGATCAAGGAAATCGAAGAGACGTAGGGACCTGGGAAGCTCGCCGTATCACCCCGACCGCCACAACACACCAGGATCGCCCACAGTCTCACTCCTGGGCAGGCGGATTGGCTTCAATCTTCGTTGCGGGAGTGCTGGGCGGCGCGAGCTGGGCGTTTTGCAGGATGAATCGTTTGGCCGGGTGGGTCGCCGGCGGTATAATCGCACCACGCGGGAGGGGGAGTAGCTCAGTTGGTAGAGCAACGGCCTTTTAAGCCGTAGGTCCTGGGTTCGAGCCCCAGCTCCCTCATTGACGATGTATCAACAAGGCGCCGTCAGGCAAACGAACTTGCATTTGGCGGCGTTGTGATATACAGCAAGAGAATGTCGGCCCCATCGTCTAGCGGTTAGGACACAGGCTTTTCAAGCCTGCAACCCGGGTTCGATTCCCGGTGGGGTCATTAAGCCCACGCCAAGGTTGGCGTGGGCTTTGTGATTTTGATAGACTCACCTGCCCGATCACTGGACATGAAACAAGGACAAAACCATGGAAGACGCGTACGGAACGCTGATCAGCTCTCTTGCCGTCGCTAACGAGAGGCGAATCGTCCTGCTGGTGATGGACGGGCTGGGCGACTGCGACAACGACGGGGCGGGCACGTCGCTGCAACAGGCGCGAACGCCACACCTGGACGCACTGGCAGCCCGAAGCGCCTTGGGCCAGACCCTCCCGGTAGCCGTCGGCGTCACCCCCGGCAGCGGGCCCGGGCACTTGGGCCTGTTCGGATACGATCCACTGGTCTATCAGGTCGGGCGGGGTGTGCTCAGCGCACTGGGCATCGAGTTTGCGTTGGAAGATCGCGACGTGGCCGCGCGGCTGAACTTCTGCACCATCGACACGGAAGGGAACGTTACCGACCGCCGGGCCGGGAGAATTTCCGATGAGGAGAATCGGCAAGTCTTGGCGAAGATCAAAGAGAAGATCGCCCCCCCCGCCGGCGTGGATATCCTGCTTGAGACCGTCGCCGAACACAGGGCCCTTATGGTTCTCCGCGGCGATGGGCTGGACGACGATATCGGCGATACAGACCCACAGGCGACGGGCGTACCGCCCTTGTCGGCGTCCCGGGGCCCGCATGATAAGTCCAGGACAGCGAAACTGGTCGATGAGATCATCGCGCAGGTGAGGGGAATCCTGGCCGATGAGCCAAAGGCGAACATGATCCTGGCTCGCGGTTTTGCCAAGTACCCCACCTGGCCGAAGTTCGCCGAGCGATACAAGATGGTCCCGGGCGCCGTTGCGGGCTATCCGATGTACCGCGGAGTGGCCCGTCTGGTCGGGATTCCAGTTGTCTCCCAGCCGACTTCGGCCGCCGATATATGCAGCGAGACAGTCAAAGCGATGCAGGATCACACCTTCATCTTCGCCCACTTCAAATACACGGACAAGACAGCCGAGGACGGCGACCTGGCCGGTAAGATCGCTCGGATCGAGGAGATGGACACGGCTCTTCCGACCCTGCTGGCGGGGAAGCCGGACGTTCTGATCATTACCGGCGATCACTCCACGCCGCCTTCACTGAAGGCGCACAGTTGGCACCCGGTTCCGGTGTTAATGAGCGGGCCTTACCTTCGCGGCGGCGACGGGGCCGGCGGATTCAACGAGATTACGTCCCGAGCCGGTCAGATCGGAACGATCCTGGCGAAGGAGCTGATCCCCCTCGCCATGGCGCATGCGGGCAAGCTGGAGAAATTCGGGGCCTAAGGACGGTTCTTACAGTTTTGCGATGGTGGGTAACTCGCCGGCGAGGGGAGCAACGTACTGGCGGAAAGCTTCGTTGACACCGTTACCGGAATCGTTGATGTATTCAGCGGGAAGCCGCTTGATTTCCTTGGCCACGTCTTTCAGCTCGGCCCGGAAGCACTCGATCCCGTAGTGTTCGCCTTCACCGGTTCGCTTAAAGGCCACAGAGCCGCTGACATGACCGGCCATGGCGTATTCGACGGCCTTCGTCCCCGCCAGGCGGGCTTCGGCCTGATCGGTCGGCGAGGCAAAGCCGGGAAAGCTACGCTGCAAGTACCCAAACGTATCGGAACGGATGCGCAGCTTCTGGCGGACGCCGGCCTTGACGAGATTCGCCATATAGTCTCCCAAAGCGCCGCTGCCGGAAAGCTGGATGTTCCCGTGGCTGTCCCGCTCTGTCGTCTCCGTAATCGTCTGGGCCCAGCTTCGGCCTGCCTCATCCATGATCCCCTCCGAGACAGCGACTAAGCACCTCCCAAGCCTCCCGTAGACCTCCAGCACGTCGCTGACAAACTTCTCCCGAGAGACGGGCGATTCCGGCACGTAGATAAGGTGGGGACCGTCGCGGTCATCTTCGCGGGCGAGCATACTGGACGCAGCCAGCCACCCCGCGCTGCGACCCATAATCACATCGACCTTGACCCCCGGCAGCGAGGCATTGTCGCGGTCGTCGCCCATGATCGCGGCGGCTACGAACCGTGCAGCCGAGCCGTAACCGGGGCAGTGGTCGGTTACGCGCAGGTCGTTGTCGATGGTCTTGGGGATATGGAAGACGCGAAGCTCGTAATTCGACTCAGCCGCCATCTCATTGACAATTCGCGCCGCGTCGGCCGAGTCGTTCCCGCCGATGTAGAAGAAGTACCGCACATTGTGCCTACCGAGGACCTGGAAGATCCGGCGGCAGTACTTCTCGTCGGGCTTGTCGCGGGTGCTGCCCAGCGCGGCACATGGGGTCTGAGCCACCTTCTCCAGCAGCGACGCGTCCAAGCCGTTCAAATCGACAAACCGCCGCTCGACGATGCCCCGCACCCCGTGGCGAGCACCTAACAGCTTGTCGATCGCATCGTACTGGGCGACGGCTTCGATCACAGCGACCAGCGACTGATTGATCACCGCGGTCGGTCCGCCGGATTGTCCTATAACCGCATTGCCCTTCAGTAGATCACTCATTGGTTTGCTCAGTTTGTCCCGCCGGCGCGGCACCGGTCCTCCCCGGCCGCGGGCGCCTAGTAATTAGCTGTTCAACAACTCCCGCTCAATGTAAGTCGTTTCCCACATCCCTCGAATGAACCTCTCGTGAGCAAGGACGTCCTTGCACAAATCAATCGTCGTCTTTGTCGGGAAAATCACGAACTCATCCAGCGCCCGCAAGGCGGTGGAGATGGCCTCGGGCCGCGTCGGACGATGGACGATCAGCTTTCCAACCAGGCTGTCGTATGTGGGCGAGATCACGTATCCCTGGTAAACATGTGAATCCCACCGCACCCCAGGGCCCCCGGGAGCGACGAATGCATCCACCCTGCCCGGTGAGGGACGGAAGTTGTGCTCGGGGTCCTCGGCGTTGATACGACATTCTATGCTGGACCCGCTCGGGGCGATGTCGTGCTGGTCAATGTCGAGCTTTTCGCCCGAGGCGATTCGCAGTTGCCACTTGACGAGATCCTCACCGGTGACCATCTCGGTGATGGGATGCTCGACTTGGATCCGGGTGTTGACCTCCAGGAAGTAGAAGTTGTTGTTCCGGTCAAGCATGAATTCGACCGTACCGGCGTTGTGGTATCCGACCTCCTCGGTCAGCCGGACCGCAGCGGCGCACATCTCCTCGCGCAGATCGGGATCGAGCTTCGGCGCGGGCGATTCCTCGATCACCTTCTGCCGTCGCCTCTGAACGGAGCATTCTCGCTCGTACAGGTGGACAACCCTCCCGGTGCGGTCGCCGAGAATCTGCACCTCAATGTGCCGGAAGTTCTCGATGCATTTTTCCATGTACAGCCGGCCGTCCTTGAATGCGATCTCCGCCTCCGTCTGTGCTTGTTTGAACGACGCCCGCAACGTCGCTTCCTTGTGCGCGCGGCCTATGCCCGTTCCCCCCCCCCCCGGCCGCCGCCTTTAATGCAACCGGATACCCGATCCGGTCTGCAACCTGCGCCGCATCTTCCACTGTCTCGACGGATCCGCCGCTGTCCGGAGCGACCGGGACGCGGGCGGTCCTGGCTAGTTCCTTGGCCCGGATCTTGTCGCCTAAAGCACGCATGCTCTCGACGCTGGGACCGATAAACTCGATCTTGCAGTCGCGGCAGATCTCAGCGAACTCGGCGTTTTCAGCCAGGAAGCCGTAACCGGGATGGATCGCCTCCACGTCGGCAATCTCAGCGGCCGCGATGATCCGGGGAATGTTGAGATAGCTTTCGGCCGACGGCGCCGGACCAATACAAATTCGATCATCGGCCAGGTGAAGGTAACTGGCGTTGGTGTCGGCCTCTGAGTACACCGCCACGGTCTCGACGCCGAGCTCCCTACAGGCCCGTATGACCCTTAGCGCTACCTCGCCTCGGTTTGCGATCAGAATGCGGGAGAACATGCTCTGGGGCCCTCGTTGCCGCCTCAGGCGCCTTTGACGCAGAAGAGCACCTGCCCGAACTCTACGGGCTGGGTATTCTTGACACAGATCTTTGCGATGGTCCCTGCGCACTCGGCCTTGATCTCGTTCATGACCTTCATGGCCTCGATGATGCAGACGACCGCATCTTCGTCGACCACAGACCCAACGGTTACGTACGGATCGCTGTCGGGGCTGGGAGCCGTATAAAACGTACCGACCATGGGGCTCGTGACTTCCAGGAGTTCCTCGCCGGTCGGCTCGGCGGTTGCTTCGGGGGGCACCGAAGGCGCCCGCGCCGTCTGTGGAGCCGCGGGGGCG
>DAOVQV010000332.1 GCA_030628445.1 Phycisphaerae bacterium
CAGCGACCCTCCACAGCGGCGCCGAGGTGATCGGCCAGGCGGCCCGGCTGACGCGCCGACTGAAGGCGGCGGATTTGTGCATCACGGGCGAAGGGAAGCTCGACGCCCAGAGCGCCTCGGGCAAGGTCGCCGTAAGCGTTGCCCTCACTGCCGAAAAGGCCGCCGTCCCGGTCATCTGCGTCCCGGGCCAGGTCACCGAAGGTGCGCCGAAGGATCTGTTCGCCCGCATCTGTCCGCTGGTGGCCGACGAAGTAAACGTCCGCCATGCAATGGCGCACACGGAGCAGTTGTTGAAGCAGCGCACCGCAGAAGCTGTCACCAGCTTCCTGGCGAATGCGTGACTTGGGCAGCTCCACCCGCAACAGTCATGTCCATCGCTTATGGTTGTTTACGGGGCGTGGGGTTGTGAGTATCATGCTCGTTCGATCTACCGTGCGGGACCGAAGATGGACTACTTCGAATACAAGAACGCCCTGCTGCACTGCGAGGGCGTAAGCGCCGGCGACATCGCCGATCAGGTCGGTACGCCTGTCTACGTCTATTCGGCCGCGACGCTGCTGGGGCACTATACAGCGTTCGCCGAGGCGTTCGCCGCCCTTGAGCCTGTGATTTGCTTTTCTGTCAAGTCGCTGGCGAACGTTCATATCTTGAAGCTGCTGGGCCGGGCCGGGTGCAGCTTCGATATCGTCTCCGGGGGCGAGTTGGCGCGGGTAAGAACCGCCGGTGTGGATTGCTCGAGAATCGCCTTCGCCGGCGTCGCAAAGACCGACCGCGAGATTCGCGAGGCGATCGACGCCGGGATCATGCTGTTCAACGTGGAGTGTGAGGCGGAGTTCGAGAATCTCTCCCGCTTGGCGGGCGAGGCGGGGGCACAAGTCCGTGCCGCCCTCCGCGTAAACCCGGACGTCTATGACCCCCAAACCCACCGCTACACCGCGACCGGGAAGAAGGAGACAAAGTTCGGCGTGGACCTGGACAGGGCGGAGGCGTTTTTCGAGGCGTACTCCCGTGACCAGCACGTGCGCCTGGACGCCGTCCACATTCATTTGGGTTCGCCGATCTACTCGCCCGATCCGTACGTTCGGGCGATAAGAAAGATCCTCGAGCTGATCGAGCACCTGCGGACCAGCGGGTATGAGATAACGACGTTCGACATCGGCGGCGGGTTCGCGGCCGATTACGAGCAAGCCCAGGCGCCCACGGCGGGCGACTACGCCGCGCAGATCGTCCCGCTCCTTGAAGGGAAGGATCTGAAGATCATCCTCGAGCCCGGTAGGCAGATTGCGGCCAACGCCGCCATCTTGCTTACACGTGTCGTTTACACCAAACAGGGCGGCGAGAAGAATTTCGTTATCGTCGACGCCGCCATGACGGACCTGATCCGCCCCAGCGTCTACGGGGCCGAACACTTCATATATCCGGTCTCGCTGCGCGACGGCGCCCCTGCGCCCCAGCGGCGGATCGACCTTGCTGTCGATGGCGGCGTGAAGGTGGACGTCGTCGGCGGCGTGTGCGAGCCCGCGGATTTCCTGGGGCGAGACCGTCTCTTACCCCCGTTGGGGCGCGGTGATCTGCTTGCGATATTCTCGGCCGGCGCTTATGGGTTTGTCATGTCCAGCCAGTACAACGCCCGCCCGCGCGCCCCGGAGGTCCTCATCGAGGGCGATACGTTGAAGGTTATACGTCGGCGAGAGACGTACGAGGATCTTTTCGCGCCCGAGCTGGATGTGTGATGATCGGGCAGGGCCGTTAACGGTTGGATGCTACAGCGAAGCCGTAACTGCCCTAGGAGGTCTGCCCGAAGGCCAGGCAGATTAATCGCTCTTCACTGTCGTTGCTCAGTGTGTGGGGCTCGTCCTTTTCGGTGGCGGCGAACTGGCCCATCGGAAGCTCTATGGTTGTCCCGTTGGTGGTCAAGGTTGCCTTGCTGGTGATTACGTAATAGCACCACTGCCCCGACTTGATCTGGAGCTTCTGGCCGGACTCCAGGCACAAAAGCTCCGCCGGACCGGAATCGCCTTTATGCAGGACGATTCTTTGTGGCTTGGCTGATCCGAACCGGACCTTGGCGATGGCGTTTACTATATCCATTTTCGGGTTGGTGAGGGCTTGCTCGGTGCTTCAGCAAGATCAGTTCCGCCCCTTCGCGAG
>DAOVQV010000035.1 GCA_030628445.1 Phycisphaerae bacterium
CTCGCTAAAAGCGCCGTCCCGGCCGCGGAAGCTGTCGTTGACCGCCCCGATTCCGTCCAGAGACACCCCGGCATAAGCGAGCCCGGCGGCGCGGAGCTTCTCGGCGGTCGCTTGGCTCAGGAGTACGCCGTTGGTTGACAGGGCCGCCCGCAGCCCTGCGCCAGTGGCGTGGGCGATCAATTCGACGATGTCTTGACGCATCAACGGTTCACCGCCGGACAACAGCAGCACCGAAGTGCCCATCCCCGCCAGGTCGTCAATCATCCGGCGTGCCGCGGCGGTCGTCAGTTCATCGCCGGCGGGCGCATCTGTGCTGGACGAGTAACAATGAACGCATCGCAGGTTGCATTGGCGCGTGCAGTTGACGCCGACCACGGCCGGTACGTTCGCCCCGGCGGCGCGGTGCGGCCCCGCGTAGCGCAGGGCGTCGGACGCCCCGGGTGAGTCGCAATAGAGTCTCGATATCTCGATCATGGTACCTGGCGTAAGTGCAGTGACCCGCACGCCGCACTCGGATCGGGAACATTGTAGCGGATGTGACGGGCGGGTCGGCGCAGAAATACCCCTCCGCCCGCCGGGACGCATCGGTCGCGGGTCACAGGTTGGGACTGGCGACGAAAGGGGTGTACTTCTTGAGAAGGCGAATCAGGTTCGGCTGGTCGGGCTCGATTTCCAAGGAGATGTTCCAAGCGGCCAGGCCCATGTCGCGCAGCTCAGTCTTGTGCGGTTCCAGGATGAACTGTGTGACGTATACCACCCCGATACCCCTGTGGGCCGCCGAGCCCCTCGGGTCCAGCGCCAGGGCCTTTTCATAGGCCGCGATCGCCTCGGGGAAGTTACGCTTCCGGTAATGGCAGGCGCCGAGTTTCTCCCATGGGGCGGGGTTGTCGGGGGAGACGCGCCCGGCCATCTCGAAAGCGCTTATCGCCGCCGCCAGACGATCCTGCTTTACGTACGCAATCCCAAGGTTCATCAGAACGTCGGGTTGTTTGGCCTCCAGCTCCAGGGAGGCCTTATAGGAACGGATCGCTTGATACGCCCTGCCCTGGCGGTCGTAGATGATCCCCAAGTTGCTGTAAGCTTGCGGGCTGCGGGGGTTCAGCTCGATGGCCCTTACGCAGTATTGCTCGGCGAGGTCGTCGCGGCCCAGCTCGTAGTAGCATACGCTTATGTTCAGGTTCGTCTCAAAGTCGTCCGGGCGAAGCAGGATGGTGCGGCGGTAGATTTCGGCGGCCCGGCGGAGATACTGCTGGACGATCTCGGTGATCTTGGCGGCGTCGGCGAGCACCTGATACGTAAAGGCGAGATTGTAATGGGCCCGGAAGGCGTACGGGTTTTTCTCGCAGGCAGTTTCGTAGGCGCGGGCGGCGAGTTCGTGGGCTCCCCCGCGGCGATGGACGTCGCCGATGGCGGTGTAGGCGATGGAAAGCTCGGGGTCGGCCTCGATGGCTTTGGCGAGCTCTTTAAGGGCGGCCTCGAGGTCGCCTTGAAAGACCAGCACCTGTCCGCGCGCAAAGTGCTTTTGGGCCAGTTGCGGGTCCGGACCTGTCCTACACCCAACAAGACCCGCAATACAGACACTCACCAGCAGAAAGGCGGAGACTTTCCCAGACATGATGTAGCCCACTGTCCTTGCCATAAGCACCAACGCTCCGTCAACCAATGGGCTCGCAGCAGGCGAACCCCATATATTGTGTCCGTATTTCTAGTGCATAGCACCTGTTGGGTCAATGCTTTGTCTTTACTTTTTTTTGGTGTGGCGGGAATTATTCCCGTCCCGGCCGATTCTGCTGAACGCATCCGCCGGGAAGGATCCAGAGCCTGACTTCTCGACGTCTCTACAGGACCGCCGGGTAATAGTGGGGGACGCCCTGAGGGTTTTGCTCCTCACTGGTTCGTGGGGTCGTGGGCGTCATACGCGACAGTACCTGCCCATCGGTCGGTCCAGCATCCTTGACCGACCTTCGGCGGCGAAGTAGATTGCTGTTATCGAGGCCGATTCTGTTTGGGGCCTAAGGTTGCACCGACGTTACGCCCGTAGCTCAGCAGGACAGAGCGGCGGTTTCCTAAACCGCAGGTCAGAGGTTCGAGTCCTCTCGGGCGTAGTGAAAGGGCAGCGGGGGGTACCTGATACACAGTTATGCGAGGCTGACGACGACGGCGGAGAACGAACTTTGGACCTGGTCGATCGAGATCGTCAGCAGCCCGTCGTAGTAGTTGTCGTCCCAACTGCGCCCGTCCACGCCCCAGGGATTGTAAACGGTCACGAACTGGTCGGCCCCGATCGTCTCGACCGACTTTATGACATATGCATGTGACCCGACGATGGGTGTCTGCGGGCGAGAGTAGCTTCCGGCGGTGACGGCGTGCCCGGACGCCAGAGAGCTGGACAGAAGCTGGTAGAGATATCCAGTGCTCCCGCCGGTCCATCGCGTCAGCGTCGAGGTGTTCGTAATCTCCCTGTAAACCGTCGACATCCACCCGCCGCTGATTGATGCGTACGAGTTCGCTGAGTACCTGAAGTATGCGTAGGCCTTTTCCACAATCGGGACCCACAGCTCGCCGTCGGAGTTGATGCGTGCATAGGCGAGCGACCCGTAATACGTCACGGGCAAGTCGGCGTCCAGCCTCAGGTATACCTCGTTCCCGTTGCGATGGAACCGCACGGCGTAGGTCCCGTCGCCCAGAGACGTGATCATCTGCTCGACGATGTGCGGATCGGTATCGGCCAGACTCGACAGCGCGGCGAGGTAGTAACAATCGCCGACCATTCCCTGGTCTACGTCGTCGTACTGAGCCCCGTCGACGAAGACGGGTGTGGAGGCGAAGTTGGCGTACCCGCTGGCGTACGAAGTCAAGGCCGGATCGAGGTAGTTCTGCCCGGCGACCTCCAGCGAGACGTAATTCGCCGAGGCGCGGTCGGTCGTGTACGGCTGATAGAATGCGGTTATGTGGTGGACCGCACCGGCGGCGCTCTCCGCGGCGGATGCGTCCGAGACGGTGTCGGATGAATCGGACCAGAAGCTATCCAGCCCGCTTCCGCCGACAAGCGTATCGGCCCCGCCCCCGACGGTGACTAGCAGATCGTCGCCCGCACCGCCCCAAAGCGCACCGGCGCCGGTCCCGGCGTCGAACACGGAATCGTCACCATCGCCGGCGAACACCCAGCTTGCGGCGCTGACCGAATGGGTCAACGTGATTGTGTCATCGCCGCCGAATCCGTAAACCACAACCGCCGCGAACGTACCGGAGATTCGCTCGGTCCCCGACGCCGTCGTCAGCGTCATGTAACTGGAAGACTCACTCAGCGTAATAGTGTCGGCGGCGTCGGTTCCCCGAATAACCAACTGTGACCCGCCGCCCAGCGAAACGGTCTGCGTCCCGATCGCCCCCTCGGGCTGCGGGGCGTCCGGCAGCGGACCAGGTGCCGACAGGGGGGTCTCATTGTTGACGACGTTTACCCGATAACGCCCGATGCTGGTGTCCGGGGAGCCGGCCGAGATGTAATACCATTGACCGGCGGTGACGTCGAAGCTGATCTGGGCGCCTTCAACCTCGCTGCTGTCGGTCAGCAGATTTCCGTCGGCGTCGTAGGCGAGCAGTTCGCAACTCAGGTTGTTGCGCATCCCCAGGGCGCCCATGTCGGCCTGGATGGTGCCTGTCTTGGCGGCCACCAGGGCAAGGAGGTCAACGTCCGATCCGTACTGGATTCGTCCTCTGGCCCTGGCTCGTCCGTCCCTGTTCAGCCGCATTGCCTTAGCGGCCACCAGCGTGTTTGCGTAATCGTCAACCGGCACGCTCGTAAGCGTCAGATCATACGTCCCGGACGTTCCACCCGCCGCCGAGGCGACGACGTAATATGTCTGAGACGCCTTAACGGACAGTTTCGCGAGGCTATCCAACGTCCCGCGCGATGCGTTGTCGTTGAAGCGGATCGCCTTCCCGTCGGCGTTGTATACGGTCAGATACGGATCGATCCCGCCGCCGGCGGCGTTCATGTGAATGTAGAACCGACCGCGGGCGTCGGTGGTGAATTTGTAGGCCGCGGCGCCTCCCAACCCGATGTTGCCGGTAATATCCAGCGCACCGGAGGCCGGTGGATCGACCTCACTAGCCGCCGCCAGTAAAGCCGGCAGCGTCGGGCGAATGTTGATTCTGTACCGTCCGGTCGTGTTATTAGCGCCGGTAGCCTTGAGGTAATAGGCCCCACCGGCGACAACATCGAAGCTAATCTCCCCCTCGCCCCCGCTGCTCAGAAGCGTCCCCGTGGCGTCGTATGCGGCCAGTTGACCCCCCAACGCGTTGCGCCGACCCGGCGAGCTCAACCCCAGGCGCACCAGGCCGGTCTGCGTGGCGATGATTCGGAAGTAGTCGCTGTCGGTGGCGTAGTTGACCTTACCATTGATCCTGCCCGCTCCGTTTCGCCGCAGGCGTATGTCCCTGGCCGACGCGAACGCGTCACCGAAATCGTCGACCGGGATGCTGCTGAGCGAAAGGGCGTAAGAACCGGACAGGCCGTTGGCGGTGGACGCCAGGATGTAGTATGTCTGGTTGGCCTGTACCCCGCGGCGAATCAAGCTGTCGGTCGTGCCCGCGGTGTTGTTGTTAAAGGCGACGCGGCGGCCGGATTGGTTGTATAAGAATAAACAGGGGTCCAATCCGCCGCCACCGGTCATGTTGATGTAGAGCTTCCCTCTAGCCTTCGTAGTGAATTTGTACATGTTCCCGGCGCCCAAGCCGGTGACGTAGTCGCTCGTTCCGGTTGTCCCGGACGCTGCGACGCTTAAGGGCACCGCGGCGGCGAACAGCTCCGATAGAACGTCCCCGCTGAGCAGCAGGCGCGGCTCGAGCTGTTCGACAGTCGGTATGTGGTGTTCAGTGCTCATGGGATAGTACGGCTGCCTGGGTGTGGCAGGAGAACGAGTTGCTGCCTCTGTGGCGGCGTCGTCGTTCGACAGTGCAAGGAATTTCACGCCTCTATCTGGAAATGTAGGATTCAATGTCAACTTAGGCAATATGGCGAAGCAAAGTTGCCGTTTTTGTAAAGCTGGGGCGTGGTGGGGCCAGAAAGGGCATCATTCGGCACCCCCGCCAGCCTGGGGCCAAGCTGGGAAAGGGCGAAAGGTGATAGAGCGTCAAAACGCCGTTGCTCGCATTTAACTCTTTTGGAGCTCGCGCGAGCCTTCCCAGCGGGGCGGTGCGTATGGGATAATCGGCCCAAAGCCAAACTCGCCGGTAGGAGATGCCCGATCATGGCTCATAAGGTGCGTTGGGGAATCATAGGCGCCGGGAAAATAGCGCGTAAGTTCGCCGAGGGGCTCAGGTTCGCCAAGTCGGCCGAGCTGGTCGCCATCGGGTCCCGCTCGAAGGAGCGGGCCGAGCAGTTCGCCGCCGAGTTCGGCGTTGGGCGCGCCCACGGCGGATACGAGAATCTCGCGTCCGACGGCGAGGTCGACGCCGTCTACATCGCCACACCGCACCCGATGCACAAGTCCAACAGCATCCTGTGCCTAGAGGCCCACAAGGCCGTGCTGTGCGAAAAGCCCTTCACCGTAAACGCCCCCGAGGCCGAACAGGTAATCGCCGAGGCTCGCCGACAGCAGGTGTTCATCATGGAAGCGATGTGGACGCGGTTCATCCCGGTGATCGCAAAACTGCGCGAGCTGCTGGGACAGGGCGCCGTTGGGGAGGTGCGGATGGTGATGGCGGACTTTGGTTTTCGCGCTGAGTGGGACCCGCGGGGCCGAGCGCTTAATCCCGCCCTGGCCGGCGGGGCACTGCTGGACGTTGGGGTCTACGGTATCTCGCTGGCGTCGATGGTTCTCGGTGCGGCTCAGCGCGTCACCGGCCTGGCCCATATCGGAGACAGTGGCGTGGACGAACAGGCCGCGGTCGTACTGGGGTACGACGGCGGGGCCCTCGCGGTGCTTGTATGCGGGGTGCGCACCGACACGCCCGGGGAGGCGAGCGTCATCGGGACGGAGGGGCGGATTCAATTGGGGCGGGGCTGGTGGCACGGCAGCGCGATGACGCTGGTGCGCGGTAAGGAAAGAGAGATCTTCGAAATCCCGACGGAGGGAAACGGATTCAACTACGAAGCGGACGAAGTCGCGCGGTGCCTCGCCGACGGTAAGACCGAAAGCGATGTCATTCCGCTGGACGAGACCCTTGCAATCATGCGGACGATGGACGAGATTCGTGCCCAATGGGGCTTGAAGTACCCGATGGAATGAACCCGCGCGGTTCGAGATCGCCTCTGCGGGAGGACCTGTGAGTATGGAATACGGGACTATCTTGGGGATCGACAAGCGGGCCTCGCGGATCGCCCAGGGCACGGTCGGGATCGGCTCGGACGACGTCGACGGGAGTTTCGCGCTGCTGGACGGTGTCTTTGAGGGCGGGTGCAATATGTTCGACACGGCCCATTTATACGCGCACGGCGACAACGAACGGACCGTCGGGCGATGGGTTAACACCCGCGGGGTGCGCCGGGAAGTCATTATCATCGCCAAGGGCGCCCACCACTCGCGCGAGCGAAAACGCGTCACGCCCGAGGATATCACATCCGACCTGACCGTATCGCTCGAGCGGTTCGCCTTCGAGTACATCGATTTATATCTGCTGCACCGCGACGATCCGGATGTCCCGGTCGCCCCCATCGTCCAGGTGCTGGACGAACACGCACGGGCGGGGCGAATTCGCGCCTACGGCGCGTCGAACTGGGCGCACCTGCGAATCGCCGAGGCGAACGAGTACGCCGAAGCGAACGGCCTTAGGAAATTCGTCGCATCCAGCCCCCAGTTCTCCCTGGCGGTGCCGACCAGAGCCATATGGGGCGGGTGCACGAGTATGAGCGGCCCCGCCGCCGGTCAGGAACGGGAATGGTATCGCCAAAACAAAATGGCGGTGATCACGTGGTCCAGCATGGCGCTTGGTTTCATGGCTGGACGATTCACGCAGGGCAGCGCCGATTCGCCGCTCGGTGAGTTTATGCGCAGGGCCGTCGGCGCCTTCATCAGCAAGGACAATTTCGAGCGCCTTGATCGCGCCGAGCAACTGGCAGGCCAGATGTCCGTCACCGTCACGCAGATCGCACTGGCGTATATCCTGAACCAGCCGCTCAATATCTTCCCCCTGGTCGGGTGCAGAACAGTCGAGGAATTTCAGGATAACCTGGGCGCATTGGACGTGAAGTTGACGCAGCGCCAGATCGCCTGGCTGGAACTGCAGAGCGAAACCCCGTGATGGGGGGCGGCGGTCGAATCGTCAATCCCTTTAGTCGGACATGAATCTCCGCAGATACCGAATCCGCGCCACTGCGAATGGGCGAAGCTCCAACGTAATCGGTCCGTCGGATCGGTCGAGCTGCTCACCCGGGTGTTTTCGCCACTTTCGCCACTTTCCCGGTTCGCCCATCGCCGCCGATGCGTTGGTCTCATCGAGGATGCGCAGAAGGGCAGGCCCTGTCAGATCCGGTAAGTGCACGCTAATCGACCTCGGCGTGAAGTTCGCCAGC
The DNA here is from genome assembly GCA_030628445.1 of Phycisphaerae bacterium. GTDB lineage: Bacteria > Planctomycetota > Phycisphaerae > SM23-33 > SM23-33 > DAOVQV01. Next base: position 7,517 of record DAOVQV010000035.1, read on the forward strand.
AAGACGTCCGTCGCCTCGGGCCTTGTGATGCAAATCCCATCGGCGACGAGCGGGTCGGATGAGTGGGTCTTGCGGAGCTGCCCGCCCACCAGCTCGCCGATATCCGCCAAGACGTGATATACCGGGTATACCGCTGTGGGCGGCCCTGAGGCGTCGCGGGGACCCATGACGCCGCCCGGCCCCGTGGTCCGGTGGTACGTAACGCTGTCGGCACCCGCCTGGGCAAGGTATTTGATGCTCCCCAGCGTCCAGGCCGCGCCCAGAAGCGACGCCTGTCTCGGGTCGTGAGCCCCGCCCGGCCGCAGCGTAACAGGCCCGACGGCGATCGGCGTTTGCGCCATGAACTGTCTGGCCGATTCGACCGTCCATCCCTGGGCGGCGAGGTTCTCGATGATCGTCTCGTCGTCGAATGCGTGATGCTGCGGGGAAGCGGCCCAGCAGACCACGTCGATCCAGTCGGGCTCGGGGTGGCGGCGATTCAGCTCACAGAAGGAATTCTTCACGCCCGTCCCGATCGCCGTGTCCAAGCCGGCTTCGTCCATCGCCTTTCGGGCAAGCTCGATGTAGCGGCGGTCCGTCCGCGCCTTGTCCTTGAAGAAAACCAATACCCGCGCGACGTTTGCTTTGAGCCGGCCTGACTTTTTGAGCCTCTCGGTATTCTCAGCAAATGCGTCCAGCTCGGCCTCGGCGGCGTCGGAGACGGTGAGCGCGAGTTCCAGCGCTACGCCGAGCGCTTCAGCATCGGCGGCGGCGTTTTGCAGAGTCGCCGACCAGTCAGCTTTTTGCAGATCCACGTCCACTCGCAGGTGCGCCAGGTTCAATCCCTTGAGCCGAGCGATCTGTGCGTCACTGTGTCGCACGCCGGACAGCGGATAGCACAGCCCGATCTTCGGGGGCGGGTGGAATTCCTCGGCGTCGATCCGCAGCGTCACCTGCGACGGATCAGCCTCACCGGCGGGGGCGGTAGGGGGCACGGCCCCTTGCAGACACAGCGTGACGGTTTGACGCACCTTGTCGCCTTTTGCGAGCTTATACGGCGACCGCCGGGCCGCAGGTGGTAAGCAGTACGTCTTGTACGAGGTGTCCGTCCAGTTGCGCTGGTCTTCGGTCTCGAAGGGGACCCCGTCGAATCTGACCTGAGCCATGATGGACGGCGCCACCTCGTGCCGGATCGCCCGGATGTTCGTGAACGGCTGGCGGGGGGCGATGTGGTAGGGGAACACAGATTCCTCCGTCGTCCCGTCGGGGCCTTCGATTGTGCAAGGTCGCCCGGCACATTCGGCGATCGGGTGCAGCACGCAAAACCCGGTCCGCTGCGTCACGAACGTCGAACGGGCCTCCCCGTCCATTGCGAACGTCACCGTCCCGTCTTCGCCGCCCGTAATCGTCCCGCGCCACTGAAAGTCGATCTCGTCGTCGCCCGAAGTGACGTCGAAACGGACGCGGAACGTATTGTCCGTCTGCTGGACGTGGAGATTGGACACCTTCGACGGAACCGTCCCCCAAGTTCGGTCGCGTACGGCGGCGTATATCCCCCGAAGCACTTCCGTGCGGTGCAGCCTGATATAGCGAAGGTAGCCCAACTCGGGCTCGAAGATCATCGACAGCGGCCCGGCCCGCAAGTGGATTCGCCGCACCGGCGGCACATCAACACCGTGATACAAGATGTGCTTCGCTGCATCTGCAGGCGTCATCGTGGTTCCTTCCTGGGAACAGGCGGCCGTGACGGTAAGCAATATGTAGATCAACGGGCTCTTGGTAGGTGACATTGTCCTAGTACTCTGTCCCAGCAATACTGCCGGCTCTGACTTGCGGCGATAATGTGTCTGCTGCGTCAGAACAACTCGGAATATCCAGTGAATATGCCATCGTTTTTCTTCCTTGCAGCCACATCATCGGCGCGGCGTCATAACACAACACTATTGCCGGGACAGAGCACTGGGGTCGGATTATACCCGCCGGCGGCCGCTTTGACACGATCCGCGCCAGTTGCAGACCCCCAGGCGATCATCGGGATGATCCGGAGGCGCCGAATCACAATTGGTCCGCTCGCCCCTTGCATCGTGCGCTCGCCCTGCGTTTACTAGCACTTTAAGGTTTAATGTTCCGGTGGTGGCCCAGCTCGGACAACAGATCATGGCGCGGCAGAAGTACACACCGAAGCAGCGGATGCTGAACGCCTATCGCGGCGTGTTTTGTGACCGCGTCGCGATCGCGCCCGAGTTCTGGACGTACTTCCCGGCGAAGCTGCTCGGCGTCGACATGATCACATTCCAGCGGGAGGTCCCGCATCATCTGGCCCTCAAGCAGGCGTTCGAGAAGTTCGACTGCGAGGGTTGGGGCTCGATCGGGCTGGACACACCGGCCGCGGACGTCGAATACACCACCCGAGAAACCTGGATCGCCGACGA
>DAOVQV010000043.1 GCA_030628445.1 Phycisphaerae bacterium
CGAGAGGGGCTGCTGATAATCCCGGACGTCCGCAACAATTCGGTGGTGGTCTCGGCCCCGGTCAGCAACATGCCGATGCTGGCGGCGCTGATCAGGTCCATGGACTCAACCAGCCCGCGATCGGCCAATATCCGCGTCTTCGCGCTGAAGAACGCCGACGCCCGCAGAATGGCCGATGTACTGACGCAGCTGTTCCGCTTACAGCAGGACACGAAAAGCTCCCGCTCGGTCCAATACACCCTTGTGTCGACTCAGCCGGCGCGAACGGACCCGTCGGCCTCGACGACGGTCGGGACGGATGAGCAGTACGCGCTTAGCGTCACCGTGGACGTGCGGACGAACAGCCTGCTGATCGGCGGGACAGAATACCAAGTCCAGATGGCGTCCAAGGTCATCGAGCAGTTGGACTCATCCTCGGCCCAGGAACGGCTGGCGAAGGTATATCGCCTGCGAAACGCTCGGGCGGCCGACATCGAAAACGCCCTGCGGAGCTTCCTCGACCAGGAGCGCCAGAACCTGGTCTCCACGCTGGGAAACGAGGGAATAGGAGCCGCCCAGCGGCTGCTGGAGCGAGAGGTCGCAGTCGTGGCAGTGGCGTCGGAGGGCGAGCAGGAAAAGTCAAACACGCTGCTGCTTTCGGCCAGCCCGAGGTATTTCAAGATCGTCGAAGAAATGATAAATGAACTGGACCAGCCTCCCCCGCAGGTCCGCGTACAGGTCCTTCTGGCCGAGGTCGCCCTGGACGACAAGACCGAGTTGGGGATCGACTGGAACTTCACCGGGACTTTCGACAACTCGACCCTTAGCGCCGGGACAAACTTCGGGGTCTCCGCCAGCACCACGGGTTTCAGCATCGCCATTACCGGGGGAGACTTAAGCTTCTTCCTCCGCGCCCTGCAAGCCCAGGGGCGGCTTGAGATACTCTCTCGTCCGCAGATACTTACCTGCGACAACCAACAGGGCGAGGTCAAGGTCGGCCAGCGGGTCCCGTTCATCCGGGAAAGCCGGGTTACCGAAGCCGGGACGACGCTGAACACGATTCAGTACGAGGACATCGGTATTAACCTGTTCGTGACGCCCAGGATTAACCCGGACGGTTTCGTACGGCTGGAGGTCGAGCCGGAGATATCACAGCTCAGCGAATCCACCATTCAGGTCTCCGAAGGGGTCAACGCAATAGTCATAAACTCCCGCTCCGCCAAGACCACCGTGACCGTCCAGGACGGACATACCATTATCATCGGCGGTCTGATTACCACCAGGGAAGAGAACCGCGAAGACAAAGTGCCATTCTTCGGCGATCTTCCCCTGGTGGGAAACCTGTTTAAAAGCACGAGAATCGTCAAGGAGCGTGCGGAGTTGCTGATCATCCTGACGCCCCACGTGCTGCGCAACACCGCCGACATCGACACCATGACGCAGCGCGAGATTCAGCGCATGCGGGCACAGGGAAAAGTTGTCCGCCAATATGAGCAGCGAAGAGACTGGTTGAATCTGCTGGAGGCGGCCTCCCCCGTCAAGCCGTATGAGTCCGACTGGGAAGACCTGCTGCGCGAGATGGAGCCGGAAGAAGCCGCCCCCGTGCCGTTGGAAACGCTGCCCGATTCAAAAGTGAAAACCTTCGGCCCCGAACAGTGACCGACAAGACGGTGCTAAGCATGAAATACATACCGGTTGCTTATCTGCTACTTGCTTTGCCTTCTCTTACAGGGTGTGTCTCGCCCAATGGGTCTGAAGGGCCCCGCCCCGTAACCCGGATCGACTGGATCGACTTGCATGTCATGCCCACCGCCGTCAACCTGGACGACGTACCGGGCCCGGACGGGCTGAGGGCACAGGTGTTCCTATATCAGCTCGCCCGCCCCGAGCCGGTAACGGTCGACGGGACGTTGGAGATGCTGCTGTATGAAGGGAATATCCCGGCAGCTTCGCTCGATAAGCACGAGCCGTTCCACGTCTGGCGGTTCGGTGCGACCGAGCTTCGCGGGATGCTGATCCGCAAGCTCGGGCTTTGGGGATACAGCATGGAGCTTCGGTGGGGTCGCCGCGCCCCGACCGCCGGCGCCGTGACTCTTGAGGCCCGGTACTCCCGCCCGGGAGGGGAAACAATCCACTCAGTGCCCAGTGCAATTCCACTGGGAACTCGGTAGACTAACCACATCGCCGGATACGAGCCGCTACACTCATGATTCAAGGGAGGCCATCACCATGAAAAGAATCTTCCGCCCCGCAATCTTAATCGTCAGTGTCTGTTTAGTCGCGGCCGCGCCGGCCGAGGCGGACAGACCCACCCAGGCCCAGACGAAACCGGGGCGAAATCGCCTCGTGCGGGTCGTTACCATCACGCAGGCCAACCTGCGAAGCAAGGACCAGAACGTGTTCGACGCTACGTTGGTATGGCTCAACCGGGCTGCGTCGTTCAACCCGGACATCGCCTGTCTCCCTGAGACCTTCCCACGCAAGGGCGCCGAGACGGTGCCCGGGCCGACCACAGAGAAACTCGCCGAATGGGCGCGGGAGCACTCCTGCTACGTCATCTGCCCGCTGAAGACCAAAGTTCGTGGAAAGGTCTATAACTCCGCGATCCTGCTGGACCGCGGCGGTAAGATCGTCGGTCGGTACGACAAGATGCACCTGACCGAAGGTGAGCTTCGCGGGATGACCCCCGGACAGGCCGACCCGCCGGTGTTTAAGACCGACTTCGGGACGATCGGGATTCAGATATGCTTCGACGTCAACTGGCGCGACACTTGGCGACGGCTGAAGGACAAGGGGGCCGAGATAGTATTCTGGCCGTCGGCGTACCCGGCGGACAGGCAGCTTTCTGCCTTGGCGTGGATGAATAGGTTCTACGTGGTCTCCTCGACATGGGACCGCTTCGCGTCGATCTACGACATCGCCGGCGACACGATCGCCACGACCGGCCGGTTTCAGGGCTGGGCCGGTGCGGCCCTGTCGCTGGACAAGAGGCTCTTCGAGATCGACTACCACGTTTCCAAGATGCGAAAGATTCAGGCCAAATACGGCGAGCGGGTCAAGGTGACCTGGTTGCACCCCGAGGACTGGGTGACGCTTGAATCGCTCGATGAGACGCTTTCCGTCGACGACCTGATCGCCGAGTACAAGCTGACGCCGTTGGATAAGTACCACGCCCGCTGCAAAAAGGCGATCGACCAGGCCAGAAAGAAAAACAACACCGCCACCAGTGATCAGTAACCAGTACCCGGTACCCAAAGGCCGGTTAACCAGTTAACCGGTTAACCACTGAACCTGCGGGCGGTTGCGTGCACGGGGCGCTTCGGTCTTACGGTACTGCGGTAATCCGGTACCCCGGTATTACTTGATCTGCCCCAAGATTCGCCGGAAGGCTTCTGCGTTGGCGGCGGCCTGGGCGCGGTGGCAGTTATTGAAGAACGCGTAGACTTTGTCCACCTTCCCGGCGAGCTTCGACCAGTCGTCGAGCAGGCCGCGCATTTGCTTGTCGGTGTAACTGTAATCGTATCGCTCGGCCGCTCCGGCGTACCATTGCTCGGCGTCGCGAGAGTGGAGGCGAAGATAACCCGTCGACGTCGTGGCGGTCGCCGCGGCGCTATAGAGGCTTGCGATGGGCGGGACGTCCGGGATCACGAGCGTCACGTTTCGCTCGGTGAGGCCCGCGACGGTGCCCGGATCGTCCCACGAGTTGTGGCGAAACTCCACAGCCGCAGGGACGGAGGCGAATCCCTCAAGCGCCTCGGAGAGGAAGCTTCGATTCGCGACGTTCCGGTGAAACGATTGTGGAAACTGAAGCAGCACGCCGGCCAGCTTGCCCGCATCCGTCAGCGGCCCGAGATTCTCCAGAAACTCCGCGACCACCGATGTGTCTCGCTTGTGCGTGATGGCCCGGTTGGCCTTTACCCAAAACTCGAATCCGTCGGGGCTCTTGGCGGCGATGCCCGCCAGCGTCCGCGCGGTCGGGATGCGATAGAATGTGAAGTTCAGCTCGGAGGCCTCAAAGTGCTTCACGTAGTGGCTGAACATGTCCTTCTGCTGCGTCCTGGCCGGGTAGAACTGCCCCACCCAGTCGGCGAACGAATACCCGCTCGTCCCGACGATGTAGCGCACGTCGTGGCTCATGAGCTGCACCTTGCACTCACTTTTACGTGCGCGGCGGGTCTGAGGAGCCGCCGCGGTGTACGCGTCCGCTCGCTTCGCGCTGGCGGCTAGGAACTTATTCCTTAAACCCCACGGCCGGTTCTGGCAGCTGGCGCTGCATTTTATCGAGGCAGTAACCGAATCCCGGTCCGGTCAGCGTCGCCAGCGACACGCACCCGTCTTTGCGCTCATACAGATCCGGATGGACGGCCGCTTCGGGGGCGGACACGGCGGGGTAGAACTGCATCGCATTGGTCTCGACGCCCATAATGGTCCCGGCGTGGGCGGAAAGGAGGCAGTGCGGGATCTGGGCGAGCATGGGGTTGGACAAATCCTGCACCATCAGCGTCATCCCGTGCGCCTTGGCCCAGCACAGCGTCATCAAGGCCCCGCTCTGCGTCTTGCACGTCTTGAGGGCGACCCCGGACCACCCCAGCGTCCGGCCGAGCTTGACGAGGTGCCAGTCGTGGGCCGACTCATCCATGAACAACGGCTTGCGGGACGAGACACTGTGGACGTCGATGCGGTTGGCTTCCAAGTCGTACGGGAAGGGCTGCTCGACGTACAGGATCATCCCGTAGATCCGCGGGTGCTCGACAACCAACCGATCCAGGATCTCGTTGACGTAGGCCGGGTCCGTCACCGTGCAGTTAAAATCGCTCGTCAGCCAGTCGACACCTTCTTCGATGGACATCTTCCCGACCGTCGTCAGCCTATCATAATCCCACGCCGGATCGTCTCCGCGGAGCTTCACCTTGAGGCAGTTCAGCCCGTCGCGGCGGATCCAATCGCGCAGCAGGACCGGGTATCCGTCGTCCGGCTCGTCGCCCTTCAGTTCGTCCGGCTTGACGCAGTCCTTCCCGGCCACCAGGTGCCATGCGGGAAGCTTGTCCGGCCGCGGGCGAACCAAGAAGTCCTGTGGGTACTTACCTTTGAACGAGACGTCCGCGCCGTCGGCCGGGGTTATGAAGTGCGACAGGTCCTTGGACATGTACTGGGCGTTGTAGGTGTCGTAGATGTACGCATCGTGCATCACGCCGTAGGCGTCGTGCAAGGCGATGTCGAACACCGAGCAGCACACCAGCGCCGCCAGCCAGCACATCGGCTCGCGCCCGGCCCGCTCGGCGGCGTTGAACTGCTCCAGCAGCTTGGGCAGCTCGTTGTTGATAAAGGCGGCGCCGATCTCCATCGCGTGCCCGGACACTTCGTACCCCGCCCACGCCGTCGCCAGCTTCACGCAAAACGCCTTGAGCGCCTCGTGCCGCTCATCGTAGCTAAGGTCGGTCGGCCAGACCCACTGCACGGAAAGCGGCGTCTCGCCCCACCCTTCCACCGTCTTGGCGGATGAGTCCGTCACGCGCATGCAGACGCGGGCGAGTGTCACGACAGTAAGCGTCTGCGGGCCGAACTTCAGCGGTATCCGCGTGGCGATGGGGATGAAATAAAGCGCAACATCGGTCGGTCGAACATCTGTTTTCTTACCAGTCATCTTGTAATCACTCCAATCTATCGTCTCTTGGTTGTCTTGCTCTTTCCGGTCCGCGGGACTGTTAGAAGCTTGCGCAATTCACGCCTCGCCTGGGCCCGAACGCCCCTGCCCCTCCCCGTTGAATACTTCCGCTCCATTGACGCAACCAACCGCTCAAACTCCTCGGCGTCTACGGGCAGGGCGACGGTCTTGCCCTTATGCGCCGAAAGATAGGCAGCGCTGGAGAGCATCAGCTCGTCGATCGCTTCGGCCCCCGGCGCCACCAGCGGCACGCCGCGAAGCAGATGGGCGGCGAAGTTGCGAATGATACTCATGTGGCCAAAGCGCGGCTCTGCGGGCAGCTTGTACTGCTTCCACTTGACGGGCGGGCCGAAGATGTAGTCCGCGCGGTTCTCCTTGTGCTCGAACATGTGTTTGGAGATCGCCCTGGCGAGCGTTCCCACTCGCAGCTTCCCGTCCTGGGCCACCATCACGCCCTTATCGCCCCAGAACTCGAACTTCTCCACGCCGGGCCAGGTGGCCGTGGTGGTGTGGATATATCCGATCTTTCCGCCGCCGTACTGACAGATCACGTCGGCGGTGTTCTCCACCTCGATCTTATGAAGTCGCGTCGAGACGAAAGCTGTCACCCGCTGCGGGGGCCCGGCGAGCCACCCGAACAGATCGAGGTGGTGGGCCGCCTGATTCAGCAGGATTCCGCCGCCCTCCCCGTCCCACGTCCCGCGCCACATCCCGCTGTCGTAGTACGCCTGCGTGCGATACCACTTTGAGCAAACAAGCGTCACACGATAGATATCGCCGAGCCGCTCGGAGTCGATAATGCGCTTCATGATCTTCATGATCGCCAGTGTGCGAGACTGGTACATCACGCCGAGGGCGACCTTATGCTTCTTGCACTCGGCGATCATCGCCTGGGCCGGGCCGATCGTCGAGGCGAGCGGTTTTTCGCACACGACGTGCAGGCCCGCTCGGGCGGCCCGGATCGCCAGGTGCGGGTGCCAGTAGTGCGGAGTGGCGACTACCACCGCGTCGCACAAGGACGAATCGAACATCTCCTGGGCGTCGGTGAAGTGCGGTACACAAAGGGCCTTCCCGATCTTCCGGGCCACCCCCGCCCGCTGGTCCGAGACGGCGGCGAGGGAATAATCGCGGCCGCCGGTATCCTGTATCCACTGGGCATGCCGTGCGCCCATCACGCCCAGGCCGACGACTCCATATCGAACTTTCCTGATCCTGCCTTTGCGTCTCATTGTCTTATTCCCTCGGTAATCGTTTCAAAATATCCATTTGCACGCAATTTGCCAGTGAAATACGCCGGATCAACCCCGCCGATGTGGGTTGGAGAGGTTATGATACGCGCAGGGCAAGAAGATACTGACTCGGCCCCCACGACAGAGGGAACAAGCTTTTCGCAGCATCAGAGGCGATCTACATGAGAGGAGCCAAGGGACCATGAGAATAGGCGTTGTAGATTTGGATACGTCGCATCCGGAGAATTGGATACCCATCGAACGTGATCTGGGACACGAGGTTGTGGGGCTCTGGGACGGCGGGTCGATACACCCGGTGGGTTACGCCGAGAAGTTCGCAGAAGAACACAAGATCCCGAAGGTATATCCGTCGCTTGAGGCGATGGTCGATCAGGTCGATTGCGCTGTAATCCACGGGTGCGATTGGGACACGCACATCGACAAGGCGCGGGTGTTCGTAGAGGCAGGTAAGGGGATACTGCTGGACAAGCCCCTGGCCGGGAACTTGGGCGATCTGAATCAGCTCAAGGCGTGGACGGCGACCGGGGCGAGAATCACCGGCGGGTCGTCGCTGCGATTCTGCGCCGAGACGCGCGACTGGCTCGCCTCCCCGCTTGAGAAGCGCGGGACGCCGCAGACGGTCGTTTGCGGGTGCGGGGTGGACGAATTCAACTACGGAATTCACGCATACTCGATGCTTGCAGGGATCATGGGGACCGGCGCTGCAAGCATCCGTCACCTGGGTAAGAGTGTCCAACGGCGGATCCAGATCGACTACGGCGACGGACGGACCGGGCTGATCGTGATTGGCGAGACCGCCAAGTGGCTGCCCTTCTACACCACGATCGTCACTCAAAACCAGGTCGCTTACTTCAAGGCTGACGCAAAGAAGCTGTATCGGTCCCAGCTGGAGGCGGTGCTTCCGTATCTGTCCGGCGAGACGGAAGAACCACCGATCGCAATGGATGAGCTGATCGAACCGGAGCTTTGGGCCTTGGCTGCCCGCCGCAGCTGGACCGAGGGCGACCGAGCTGTAGAACTATCCGAACTGACTGAAGAAGATGACGGGTATGACGGGGCAGAGTTCGCCGACGAATATCGCAAGTCAAAGTACCCGTCGTAAGCCAACTGCTTCTTAACCAAGGAGTGCACTTCAATGATCGACCGGAACCTGTCGGTAAACCAATACTTCATGGACCTGGCGGCGAAGCATGCGCCGCAGTTCCGCTTCTCGGGGAAGAGCCAGGACGACTGGCGCAAGTGGCGAGATCAGCTCTTCCCGGCCGTTAAGGCGACGCTCGGTAAGATGCCCGCCAAGGTCCCGCTGAACCCCGAGATCAAGGCCGAGTGGAAAGAGGATGGTCTGATAAAGCAGCGAGTGATCTTCGACGTCGAAGAGGGGCTGTCAGCAGCTGCATACGTGTTCCGGCCCGAAAACGCCAAAGCGCCCCTCCCAGGGATCCTCGCCTGCCACGGGCACGGTGACTTCGGGAAGGACTCGGTGATGGGCAACCGGTCCGAGGCGCCGCGCCGCGAGCAGATCACTTTGTACAACTACGACTACGGGCTGCAGATGGCCAAGGGAGGCTATGCGGTAATCGCGATCGACTGGCGCGGCTTCGGCGAGCGCGACGACCGCCGCAAGCCCAACATAACCCAGGTCCGGTCCGAACGCGATCTGTGCAATATGCACTACCTGAAGGCGACGCTGCTGGGGATGACTGTCCTGGGGATGGACATTCACGACGGGTCCTGTGCGCTGGATTATCTGTCCCAGCAGGGCTTCGTGGACCCTGAGCGGATCGGCGTGATGGGCCTCAGTTTCGGTGGGACGATGAGCACGTGGATGAGCATCTGCGACGAGCGGATCAA
>DAOVQV010000217.1 GCA_030628445.1 Phycisphaerae bacterium
CGCACGGGGTAATCCAGCCACGATCCACCAGGAAGACCTTCGCCTTTCGGCGGGTCGGGCCGGGTTGGATTAAGATGAACTGAAGCGACTCGGCCGCAGCAACATAACGGTACTCGGGCAAGTCAAACTGCCCGAGGCGCTGGATCCTGCTCTTGATTCCGGCCGCTGCTTCAAACTCCAGTGCCTCTGAGGCCAGCGCCATTTTCCCAGCAAGGGACTCCTGCAGTTGGGTGCGATCCCCGCCGGCAAAATCGGCAGCATCTCCCACCACCTCCCTGTACCGCTCCATGCGGATCGTCCCGTCGCAAGGGCGTAGGCATCGGCCCATCTGACCGTAGCTGCACGGGTCGGCGCCGGGAGATTTGGCAAGAAGTTTGTGGTCCCTGCACAAGTCAAACAGATCCTGCACAGCTTCTATGAACCGTTGGGCGGATCGGGCGGTGACGAACGGGCCGAAGTAGCGCCCTTGGCGGGCAAAGACCTCCCGGGTCGCCCGAAAATGAGGATACTCATCGGCCGGACCGACGTGGACGAACCACGCGCGCCGCCAGGAGAGCAACTTGGCGTATCGGTCTGGCCAGATCGACCGGGCCAGCTCGAAATACGACAGGTCGTTTTCAAACCAGCTGGACGCCAGCTTCCAACAGACGCACCGCGTGATACTGCGAAGATCAGCGCGGGCGGGTGTGACAGTTTCGCTCGGGCGGAAAAGTCGGTTCCGAACGCACGAACGCAGATCGGCCGAGGTAATCAATGAAATCGGGACTGCATGTGCGCCTTGCAGGAGGACCACACCGCGCTTGGCGGGAATCCGGGCCAGCTCTTTGGGATCCACCGGCGGGTGCAGTTCGACCCGCTCATCGAACATAGTGTTCCACTCGGCCATCGCCGACCCGCCCGGTCGGTCCGTGCAGCTAGACCCACATCCCCGTGATAACTCCCTCGAAGACCATCCGTCCGTCGACAAATCCCTGGGTAGCCCCAACGCACCGTCGCTGCCGTATCTCCACCATTCGTCCGATAAGGATAATCCGCTCGCCCGGGGTTACCGTCCCGCGAAACTTCACGTTGTCTACGGCGCCAAAGCCCATGAATCCCTTGTCCGGGAACTGGCTCATGACGTAATAGCTGACGAGTTGGGCGGCACTTTCTATCATCAGCACCCCGGGGAATATGGGCCGCCCGGGAATGTGACCGCGGACCCAGAACTCGTCGTCGCGCACGTCGCGATATCCCGCAATTCGGTGCCCTTTCGTGTCCACGAAAAAGATCCCACCAAGCTGCTGAAACTCGAACCGCTGAGGATTGATCTTGTAGATATCCTCGCGGTCTACTTGAACGCGGTTGGTATCGATACTGGCCAGGTCGAATAGGGGTTCGGGGGGCATAGTTTACGCTTCGTTCTTTCGGTAACGCCGCTCGCAACGGACTGTTGCCTCGACAGGGCCACAAACCTACCAACGCATACCAAGGCGGTCAACTGCCAAATCCCTGATCCCACCCGGACCATCTGGACCTTATAATGCTCCGGTAAGGGACAACTTCGATGACCAGACTGCATATCGAACAAGGCGACCTGACCACATACGAACTCGACGCCATCGTCAACGCAGCCAACAACGATCTGCTGCTCGGCGGCGGGCTGGCCGGGGCGATCGCACGCCGCGGCGGACCCCGCATCCAACGAGAATGCAACGAGCACGGCCCGGTGGCGCTGGGCTCGGCGGCGATAACCGGCGCCGGGAACCTCCCGGCCAGCTACGTCATCCATCAGGCGTCAATGTGCCTGGGCGGGCGAACCACACCCCAGAGCCTGAGCAGCTCCACCACCGCCGTCCTAAAGCTGGCCGAAGAAAACGGCATCAAGACGCTGGGGTTTCCGGCGACGGGGACCGGGATCGCGGGGTTCGACATACGATGCTGCGCCGAGATCATGCTCGGCGAAGTCCGCAAGCACATCGCCGGCGAAACCGGACTTACCGACATCTATTTTGTCCTATTCGACCACCCAAGCGCCGAGACGTTCAGGGAAGTATTGACCGCAGGCGAGCAAGAAATTACATAGTTGAGGAGGGGTTGGCGCGAGCCGCATCTTTGTTTTACCAGCTTTTTGATTCAGTCAGGGATCATCTTGTATCCGCCGCAAGCCCTTCATTTTCCACAGTTAGTCCGCCTAAAACCGGTGTCGGTCCTAATAAACCCCCGGTTTACGGCTAAACTTGTCCGCACCACATGCCGAAAATATCCGCCGAAGGCTTGACATGGCCCGTTCTCGGGCAAATCATGTTCGACCACTCCACGGAGGGAGGTGGGCTACCTAACATGGCGATCCGGTCGACCTGAGGGATAGAATTCGAGCAGACGATGGCAAGAGCCGCCAAGAAGACCGCCAAGAGTTCCAAGAAGCGCAGCGGTAGCGGGAAGGCTCCGGCCGGTAAGAAGCTGGTGGTGGTGGAATCCCCGGCCAAGGCCAGGACCATAAACCGCTATTTAGGTGAAGACTACGTGGTAAAGGCCTGCATGGGCCACGTCCGGGATCTGCCCCCCAAGAACCTGGGGGTCGATCTGGAGGATGGCTTCGCCCCGACGTATGTGCCCCTGTCCGGTAAGAAGAAGATCCTCACCGAGCTGAAAAAGGCCGCCAAAAGCGCCACGGAGGTCTACCTCGCTACGGATATGGACCGGGAGGGCGAGGCGATCGCCTGGCACCTGGCTGAGTCCCTGGGCACCTCGGGCGATATGGTTCACCGCGTCATCTTCAACGAGATCACCGCGTCGGCGATACGAGAGGCGTTCGCACATCCGCACGACATCGACATGAACAAGGTCGACGCCCAGCAGGCAAGGCGGATACTCGATCGGATCGTGGGGTATCAGGTCTCGCCGCTTCTGTGGAAGAAGATCGCCTCAGGGCTTTCGGCCGGGCGTGTGCAGTCCGTGGCCGTTCGGATAATCGTGGAACGCCAGCGCCAGATCGACGCCTTCGTACCCCAAGAATACTGGCGAATCGTCGGCGTCTTCACGACAGACTTGACCAAAGCCCAGGACTTGGGATCCAGGTGGTCTGCGTTTCTGGCCCAGGAGGGCAGGAACGGGAACGGACCTTCCAAGGCCCAGCGGCAGCAATTCCTCGAGCAGAACGAGGGCTTTACGGCAGAACTTGCCCGTTGGCGGGGCGAGACGTTCAAGCCCGATAGCGCAGAGACAACCATCGAGGCGGCCAAGGCCCTCGGGATGGAGATTGAAACGGTAGAGCGGACCGAGGACGGGGGGGGGAAGGGACCGGCCGCCCACCTGGTTCGCCTGCGCGGCCGGTTGGGTCAAGCAACTGGGCAGTACTCGGTGACGTCTCTGGATCAGCGCGAAAAGCGGACGACCCCCCCGGCGCCCTTCACGACCGCTTCGTTGCAGCAGGCGGCAGCGACGCAACTGCGATTGTCGGCGGCGCGAACCATGCGGATCGCCCAGCAGCTTTACGAGGGTGTCGAGATACCGGGTAACGGGATGGTCGGGTTGATTACGTATATGCGAACGGACAGCCGCCATAAGGCGGGCGAAGAAATGACACAGGAGAGAACTCTCATC
>DAOVQV010000170.1 GCA_030628445.1 Phycisphaerae bacterium
ATCGAGGCGTCGGTGGCGGGTGGCGGCGGGACCGTCTTGATTCCGCCGGGGAAGTACCTTACCGCGCCGATCCGCCTGCAAAGCGGCGTGACGTTGCGGGTTGAGGACGGCGCGACCGTCCTTTTCAGTGGCAACTTCGACGATTATCCGATGGTCCCGATCCGCCGCATGGGTGTGGACGTTTTCGGGCCCAGCCCGCAACTGTACGCCACCGACGCCAAGGACATCGCCGTCACCGGCGGCGGGGTGTTCAACGGGCGGGGCGAGGGGTGGAGGTTCGTCAAGCGGTTCAAGCTCACCGACACCGAGTGGGAAGAGCTAATCGGCTCGGGCGGGTTCGTCGTTCAGTTCCGCGAGGACCTGACATGGTGGCCCAGCGAGCAGGCTTTTCGCGGGAAGGCGATCTACGACGCCATCGTCGCCAGGATTCAAAAAGGCGAGGCGATGGGAATTGACGCCTACGCCGGCGCTGGCGATTATCTGCGCCCGCCGCTGCTGCAGTTTTACGAGTCCCGCAATGTCCTGCTTGACGGTCCGACATTCTCCAACTCCCCGTTCTGGAACTGTCATCTGGTTTACTGCGACGGCGTCGCGGTCCGCAATTGCACGTTTCTGAATCCCTGGAACGCACAGAACGGCGACGGGCTCGACATCGACTCGTCCCGGAACGTGGAGGTGCGGGACTGTCTGTTCGAGGTCGGCGACGATGCGATCTGCATCAAGTCCGGGCGCGACGAGGACGGCCGGCGGGCGGGCCGGGCGAGCGAGAATATCCACATCGCTGACTGCTGCGTGCGCCGTGGGCACGGCGGGGTCGTGATCGGCTCGGAGATGTCCGGCGATGTGCGGGGCGTCCTGGCCGAGAACTGCCGCCTGGAAGGCGTTATGGCCGGTATCTCGTTCAAGTCCGCGCTGGGCCGCGGCGGAGTGGTCGAGAATATCGAAATCCGCAACATCACCATGGGCCGGGTCAAGGACGAGGCGATCCGCTTCAACATGCACTATGCGATGAGCGACCCGGCCCTGGCGTCGCTTTCGGAGGCGCCGCCGACGTTCCGCAATTTCCGCCTGTCGGGTATCCGCTGCGACGCCGCCAAGCGCGCGATTCTGCTGGACGGGCTGGCCGAAAGCCCCATCGAGGACGTCGCGTTGTCGGATGTCCAGATCATCTCCGAGCAGGGCGCTTACCTGTCTCACGCCAAGAACGTCCGGTTCCGCAACGTCCGCCTCACCGTCTCCGACGAGCCTGCGCTGGTAACTGAAAACGTGGAGGGATTGGAACTGGAGAGCTTTGCGGCCCGCCGAGCGTAATCATGGGCGAATTCATCGGCGATGAGATCGCGGTTCGCTGCGCGGCCGGCGGGCGGCCGGTCTCGTTTACCTGGTCCGGCGCCGAATACAAGATCGCCGAAATCGAGGCGATGCGGCGCTTGATAGACCACCGAAAGCCATGGTACCGCAGGCGTCATCGCGACAGCTACGTGGTGAGGACCGAATCCGGCGAGGCGTTTCGCCTGTATTTCAACAGGGGTCCGGGCAGGAAGTACTGGGTGCTCCAGGAGCGCCTGGAACCAGTTAGCTGATTAACCGGCTAACTGGTTGACTGGTTGACGAGTTCACTACTGACCGGGTTGACCGAATCTGCCTGCAGTAAGCATGGTGAATGTGGGGCTGTCTGGGAAAACTGGTTATTGTTCGGGACGGCCGGTTGTGGGGGAATTTCTTACTCACACCGGGCGAGGGAAACGCCGACGACAACTGCGTAGTGGTATGTCTGTGGGGCGTTGGTCCTTGGATTAGGGTCGCAGCGCCTCCCAGGCGGGAAACACCAACAGGGAGAATCGAAATGGCCTCGCGAACACGATGGGCCCTCTGGCGGGACTTAATTCGTATCCGTCCCGGGCTGCTTGTCCTGCTGATTTTCATCCTCATGCTGTCGCTGCTGAACTGGCTGGTGGTTAATCAGCGTGTGGTGCTTAACCTGTTTTACATACCGGTTGTCTTTGCAGCATGGTGGCTGCCCAAGCGCGACGCAGTGGGTGTAGCGTCCCTGGCGGGCCTGATGGTGGTCGGGTATGCCTTCTTCGTACCAGGGAGGCTGAACGCCCCGACAGACGCCGTGCTGGTGTGGGCAGACCTGGGCGCATGGGGCGGGATTCTTATCGTCACCGCGTACATGGTCTCGAAGCTGCGGGCCATGACCGAAGAGGCGATGCGGGACCTGCAAAGTGCCTACAGCGGCGTATTGGCGATACTCTCGAAATTCATTCAGACCGTAGACGCCGACACGGAGGCCCATAGCGTTCGCGTCTCCGCCTGGGCTGTGAGGATCGCTGAGACCCTCGCCCTGAACTCAGCGGGGATCGAAGAGGTCCGCATAGCGGGGCTGCTGCACGATGTGGGTAAGGTCGCCGTCAGCGTGGGTATCCTCAGAAAGGCCGCCGCCCTTTCCGCCGCGGAGCGGATGGCGATCGAGGAGCACACGTCGCACGGGGCGGCCCTGGTCAAACCGGTTGGCGGGATGCTGAGGCACATCGCCGACGCCGTCGAGGCCCACCACGAGAAGTTCGACGGCAGCGGGTATAGGGGCCTGACTGGTGAAGATATCCCCCTGTCCGCCCGGATCATCGCCGTGGCCGATGCGTTCGATGCGCTGCTGTCAGATAGGCCTTATCGAAAGGGCGTCAGCATCTGGGAGGCCCACGAGACTATCACGGCGGCCTCGGGTTCGCACTTCGACCCGACGGTCGTCACCGCATTGAAACGCGTTGTCGCCCGTGACGGGGAACGGGTCGTCGCCGCAGCCGCAGAGTCGGCCAACTCCATCTAGCCGCCGTCCTTGGACGGGGTGTCTTCGACCGATTCCCATCCCTTCCGCGCGCCGCCGGCTATCTTCTTGATATGGTTCCAGCCCCTGTGGGCCTTCTCGCCGATCCACTGGCCCTTCTGGGCTTCGTCGAAGTCCTCCGACGAGGCCAGCAGGAAAATACCCACGCACACCAGCGCGATCACGGCGAGGCATCCTATGGACCTCATGGTTGGTAGCTCCTCAATGTCCCCGCATCTTAGTCGCGGCGAAGATGCGCCGGATCGTTCCTCTAACCTGCCGATTCCGGCATGACGGCGACGGCCACGACGATCCCGGTGGCGATGATCACAGCCGCCATGACGATGGCCACGCCGATGTTCCCTTTCTTCAGCTCTTCCACCTCATCGATCTTCGGCGTAAGCGCCGTGAAAATCTTGAACGCCACGCCCAGACCGATCCCCATCGACAGCGCTCCAGCCAACGCCCATCCGACGGTGACAAGATACTGCAGCGCTATGAACCTGAAGTATTGCATAGCTTGCCCTTTCTTTGATCTGATCGGTAGGGCCCCATCTCAGGTTCGAGGCCCGCCGCCCTATACGCTATATCCCGGCGGCGTCGGGCACAACCCGCAGGACGTGGTTTTGTCTGCGGGGCTTGGTCGGGTTGCTCCATCATTTGGCGATATGCGTAACGATGCGGTGGGGCTTCTTTGTCCCGAATGCACCGAAGCGTATCCCCCCGCGGGGGTCTGTCAATCCGCCTCCCGCGGCTCCAGAAACCGCTTGATTCCCTCTTGCAGGTTCTTCGCCCGCTCGCAATTGCGCGGCGGGGGGATCTCGCGGTAGATGTCGCTTATATCGCCGGCACGTTCGCCCAGCAGCTTGGCGAACTGACGGGCCGTCAATTGCACCCCCTGCGTGATGCCCACCCGTTCGCACCACCGCTGGTCGATAAGCAGGTTCCACTGGCGTTTGGCCGGCGGTGCGTCCGGCCGCCAGGACGTGTCGATCGTATCATCGCACAGCCCGTCGACGTTGTGGATGCAGGGGCGGCAGATATCATCGGCCCCAAGCTCGATCCGCAACCGGACGTCCGGGTCGGCGAGGATCTTGGCGGCGACGGTGTGCTCGGCGTGCCCGTACGGATGAGGGTCGTACTGGGTTATACCCGCGCCCAACCCGGTGATTATGTCCACGAAATGATGCGGCTTGATGTAGATGGCGTCTTCGCTCATGGGTTCCGCCCGCTGGTGTCCTTTACCTCGCGCGGCCGGGTTCGCTAGCGACGCACTTGGCATTTCGGCGGCGGGGCTCGGGTCCCGCCGCGTGTTTCCTTATCGGCACTAGCTTGCAGGGTGCGTGCTTGCACGCA
>DAOVQV010000047.1 GCA_030628445.1 Phycisphaerae bacterium
CACTCCTGCTGGCCGTATTGAGATCTGCGGCGCAGCAATTCAGAGTCTCCACCCGCCGGTCGAAGCCGTCTTCGCATGCGATATTGATCGCCGCGTGGATATCCGCCGGACAGTCAAACAGGAGGGCCTTCAATTCGGCCCGCCTGATCGGCGTCTGATAAACTCCCCATAACGCCCGAGCCGCATTCCCGTCCGTCAGACCGAAACGCTCGCGGAGAAATCGACGCAAGAACGGTATCTTCGGGACCGACTTACCGGCGGTAAGCATCCGGCCCGTGTACGCGATGGGGGGTATATACGCATCCCGCAGGCCGCGAACCGACGTCCAGAATGTGTTGACCAGCCCCACCACGCCGCGCCGCCGCCAGCGCGCCGCCAGGGCGACCATATCGTCCATGTTCCGGAAGTTATCCGCGTTGGGACAGATCACGTCGCCGTAATGGCACAGGGCCGGTGCAAGGATGACCTCAAAGCCCGCATCCAGGCTCGGTGCGATACGCTCGGGTCGGACCCTCGTGTACTGCCAGTGGACCAGGACGATGTCCTTGGGTAGGACCTTCAACATCGCCGGTTCGCGTTCGACGTGGTCCGCCCACATAATCATCCGTTTTCCGCAGCCCGTGATGATCTTATACAGCTTCTTTGCGTGTTGGGCGTAGACCCACCAGCCGGGCCGGCCGCGCCCGCGACGATCGCAACGTTTGCACCCGCTGAGGTTCACCTCGTCGAGTCCGGCGTGCAGATACGGTGAATCGAACAGCTCGGCGACCTCGCCGATGATCTGCCCGTACAGGCGCAGCGTATCGGGATGCGACGGACAGGCTGCGTTGAAACCCACGTCGCCGCCGTCGGCCAGGTGGGCATACTGCGGTAAGGAGGTGATAAAGCGGGCATGGCCCAGCGCTTCGACCTCGGGAATCACGTCTATTCCGCACCGCCCGGCCGCAGCAATGAACCGCCGCATCTTCGCCTTGCCGAAGGCGTATGGGGTGGCAAGTTCGGGGTGCGAATTCAGCTTCAGCACAAACCCCTCGTCATCCACGAAGTGCCACAGCAGCGTGTTTATCCCCCACGCGGCGAGGTCCTCCAGCAGATCGAAATAAAACTCGTCCCGCTCTGTCAACCTGGCCGGATCGAACATCAACCCCCGGATCGGCACGGCGGGATGGTGCTTCCTGGGCGGCATGGAGGGCTCCTAACCCGGGAAGATCATGTACTTCTTGGGGATCAGGCCGGTAACACCATAATAGGCGGCCCCGTAGCCCATGAAGACCATCCCGCCCAAAAGGTCGCCTGCGATGACGCCGATCATCAGGGCCATCACCTGCCTGTGCTTGGTCCCACCGCCAAGCTTGGTCACCATTGTCTTTATCAGCCACCCCAGCATGAAGGAATGGCTGAACCGGCTTATCGTCCAGGTGCCCCACACCAGGAACATAATCGGGTGCAGCGGCCACCACGCGAACCGCAGGCGCAAGAAACTGAACAGCAAGACCAGGGCCAATCCCGAGCCGGCATATATGACGAACTTCGGATTGAGCTTCATACCACCGATGCGCTGGTAGGTGGTCATCTGCTCGGACTTTTCCAGCTCATGCGCCAGGGACAGCTTGGTCATCTCGCGAACGGAGGCGTCGAACGGAAGCTTGGGCACCTCCTTGAACTGCCACTTGTCGCTGCGCGGCTCGGAGGAATTGTATTGGTTCGTAAGAATGACCGGCGTTGCGACCAAGAGCACCAGGGCGAAGACGAGTATCGTCGGCCAGGCGACCCGGGAGGGCTTCACCCCGGTCATCTCGCTGATCTTCAGCCCGTTGATAATGAACGGCATGGTGCACTCGCGCGGATCGATCACCAGGATCGTCGAGACCAATGCTACGATGACGATGGCTTTGGGGCCCATCGCCACGGCTCCGAAAATACCGAGCATGGCGCCTATCGGCAGCCAGGACGGCTGGACGAAAAACAGCCCGCTCTCCGCGTTGATCCGCGCGACGACCAGGAACATCAGCATGATCATCAGTATGGTCAGAAGCGCGAACGGCCACGCCAGCCCGAGGATCGTCAGCGACACCGTCACACCCGCCACGCAGAGGATAAAGCCCCTGCACGCCCAGGCGGCTGAGGACTCTACCTCCGGGTGGCGCACAAACATCAGCGCCTGTTTAAGAAGCTGCCAGTAGTATCGCCGGCCGATAAACAACAGCAGAACACCCATCCCCAGATAGCTTCCGAAAAGCTGCCACGTTCCGGCCCCGCCGGAGAAGGCCTCGGAGTCCAACTGAATCCCCTTGCTGACCAGCGCCATCGTCACAAACACGAAGAACCACTGCGAAAGGCCCAAACTCAGCGCCACGTCGGAGGACAGGAAGAACGCAAAGGCCACGGCCGTCGGGAACAGACGCACCAGGACCAAGGCGCCGCCATACCCGCCGCCGGCCCTCGTAAAGGCGGGCCACTTCTGCGAAATCGGCTGGGTGAAGTCGAATTCCAGCGGGATCTTTATGCTTTCCGGGTACCAAGCCTGTATCCCGTTGACGAAACGGATCGCAAAGATGCTGATGAGCCCCACCCAGAACAACTTGTTGCGAAATATGGGCGCAAACCCGCTGTTGGGGTCGCGTTCCATCAGTGCACCGGCGAAATCGGCGATCGGATAGCGCAGCCGCTCGCGGCGGGCCCACTGGCTGTGGATCATCAGGCTCAGGCAGATGACACCCACCGAGGTCAGGAAGATAATAGGGCCCCAGGTCTTCATCGGCCCGATCCACTTGGCCCACGGGACGCGGGTAAAATCAAACAGCGCCTCCTCCGGATGGTTGGTCAGGAAGTTCTCCATCACCACCGGGTCGTATTCCACTTGCTCGGCGGCGGGCTCGCCGGGCATCATGGACGGCGGAACGTAGCTTAGGACCTTGTAGTTGCGCCAACCGACACTCTGGAGATTAAATTGGGTGGGCATGGCAAGGGTTAGATGAAACGTCCGCATAAGCCCGCTGCCCGGGATGCTGCAGGAGGCAAGCATCAGCGTCACGATCACCGCCAGCTCCGCCGGGCGAAATCGCCAGCTTGAGCGCAGCTTAAACAGCAACGGGTTAATCAGCATCGTCCCCAGGATAAGCAGGCCGAACACGCTGATGGGAAAGTGGTTCCCCACCAGAAACGTCAGGTGCAGCACGCTGTCGTTGATATACCCGATACACCCAATGAACAGCGCCCCCAGCACACCGCAGACCACGGCACGAAAACTCATGCTTCGCTCCGATCCTTCAGATGAGTTATGTCACTACGTTGAGGACATTATGGCAGGTAATCGGCCGGATGAAACTCTATTTTTGCCCCCGCCGAACGCTACGCGCCATAAGTGGGCAACAAGATCGGTCTTGTGTGCGGCCCGGCCGCCAAGAGCGCCGGTCAGTGCTTCGCAGACCAGTCATCGCTGGGCGGCGTCGGGTTCTGGACGTCAACTCGCATCGCGTCGTTTACCCAACACAGCGTCTCGCCCGGGCAGGCGATCGGCCGGAAATCCAAACCGCCCACCACGCCCGCAAACGGCGCACGGACTTCCTGGAGCTTGCCGGAAGTGGGCACGTCGAAGATTTCGCAGATAAGCTGACCGGCCGCCACCGGCTCGTACCACCCCACGTAGAAGCGGATGTGCCCTTGGGCCTCGGCGGCGAGCTGTGTACTCTTAGCGCCCTGCCACCATACGGGGCGGAGGATCGACGGGTCGCCGGGTAGCATTCCCAAGGCCCGCATCACGTTCCGCAGGCCCCTATGACCCTCAACGATGTCATCGTAGTTCACCCCGTGCTGCCGGGAAAACTCCACGGTGAAGCACCGCCGGTCGGTCTGGTTGACTTGGTAGTGCAACTTACCCTTGTGGTATTCGCTGGGATGGTCCGCCGTCTTGATCCAGCGAAACCCGAAGTACCTCGCCAATGGCACGACCTTTTGGTGCCCTTCCCAGCTCACCAGCAAGTGCGGCCGGTCGTTTCCGCAGCAGTGCAGGTCGATGACGACCTCGGCCGGTTCAACCAGCGTCGCCCAGATCCATTCAGTGATCTGCCCGGCTACGCCGTGCTCGGGCTTGCCCGGCCAAAGGCGGTTCATATTGTACATCGTCTTGGTGTCGCTGCGCCCCAGGGCGAAGACGCAGTAGGCGTGCCGCTGGCGGGAATAGAAGTACTCATCCAGCTTGGACAGGTCTTCGCGTTCCGGGTAGATCTCATAGTCCAGCAGCAGCGCCTGGGGGTTTGCGGCCGGGCATACGAGCAGCGTACCGCAAAGCACCGCCGGGTCGATCTGTTCGATCAGCTCTCGCAGGACGTGAACCCCGGTATGCTCCATCCCGTGCTGCCCGGAGATCAGGCCCAGCGTCGGACCCGGTGAGTCCCCGACGATCCGCGCCACGCAAACGGGAAACGTGCTCCCTTTGGCGTCGGTGAAGTCCTTGCTCAACCATTCGATCCGTTCCGTGTTCATCTCAGAGGGCTCCTGGGGGAACGCGCCTATCGAAGCGCCAAGGCGAGCAGGCGCTGCAGTTCGCCCAGCGGGTCGGGGTGGTCGTCCACGCGCAAGTCCACATCGAAAACTTTCTCCGGGTGACTGCCCCGGGGTGGCGCGGTAACGAGAGCCGCCGCCTGCTTACCCCGTGAATCGCCGCCTGCGGCCTGGGCGGCCTTCAGCGCGGCAAGAAGGCGCTCGGAAAGGTGCGCGCCGGCGTCGGACTGTTCAAACGCCTCAGCCATGGCGGTCAGGACATCCTCGCCGGTAAGTAAGTTCCCGGCCACTGCATAGTCAGTCCCGCTGCGATGCCCCGCATACGGCTTGGCCGTTTCCAGCGTGACCGTCCCCGTGTGCATCGCCGTCCGCCCGGCCGCGTCGATGACCGCGACCTGGCGGTGTTCGGCGCCGCGGTCGAAACCGCGCCCGGGATCTGGAACGTCCTCCCGCAGGGCCATCGCCAGTGCCTCTTGCGGCGTGCGGCCCTGGCTGCACAACTGGGCCGTGCGGCGCCCGACGACCTGAGAAGAGAAGGACTGACTCGCCACGGCGGCCACACCGGGAATTACGGTAATGACCTTCGCACCTACCGCCAGCGCACGCGAGGCGGTGCCCACACCAAGATGCCCGCTGTGCGAATCCCGCGCGACGATACTGAATGTACCCACCAACACGGTTGCTCTCCCTATTGGACAAGAATAAACGCCTGAATGTACAGCCGATGGTTACTGAGGGCGCTTCGCATAGGCGCCCACCGTCGCAGGATCGACGCCGATAACGTTGTCCTCGCCGAGCTTACCCGTAGGATCGTATTCACGCGCGCCGGCGTCAGGACAGGTCCCGGTGTACTTGTCCAACCCCGGGAACTTACCGTCAGGCGGAAGCTTCACGCCGTCAACCGTCCTGAGGTATTCGGCGAACTCATCCCAACGGCCGGGAACGTCGATCGCCGGGGAATCGGCGGTGGGCATAAAGTCCTCATCGAACGGCCGCTGCTGGTGCGGGTACGTCCGCCCGTTCCGGTTCCACGCCTGCAGGTCGCCGCGATTAGAGTCCAGGAGTTCCTGGCTCTTTTGGGGGATCACGTTGCAGTCGAAATGCTCGGGATCCCACTCGTATTCGCCTATGCGATTGTGCTTGTAGCACCCAAGGGGCTCATCGGGAAAGTAATAAAGATTGTGCCGCATATAAACGTACGGCATACCACCCTGCAGTGCATTGTTGTGGACGTAGACGACGTACACGCCGCCTGTCAGTTTCGAGAAGGTGTTATTGTAAATGAAGGTGGTCGCGGCGAACCGTTCTCCCGGCTCACTGTAGACCCACGTGGTGTTGGTGCGGCATTCGGTGAAGACGTTTCGGTATATGAACAGTGGCCCGATCTTGCAGCGCTTGACGCGCATACCCGACGTGCCCGTCCGCGTCGCGAGGTTATTGTGCCACCGCTGGTTGATCGCGCTGGAGTTGGGCGCATACCCGTATACGTGCACGTCGGCGACAACGTTGTGGTGGACGTGAAGGTTCTTATGAAGTCCTCGCGGCGGCTGGTCGGGATCTTCCTTGTCCTCCACTCCCTGATAGCAGTGGTGGATGTAGTTGTAGGCGATTTCGCTGTCGTCCCCGGACTCCAGCAGGCTGATCGATCGGCGGTTGTAGAACCCGATTCTCTTGCACAGCCAGTACAGATCCGACCACTCGGGCGTCCCGCCCGGGGTAGTCCAGTCCCACACGCACGGGTTGCAATGAACTTCGCAGCGAAGGACCTTGCAGGCGTGTGCGTTTTCCCTCAGCCGGATCCCGTTTGTGGTCGGACCAACGGTGCAGTACTCGACAACGCTCCCGCGAGAGTTCTTAATCAGCACGCCGTGCTCGGACGCTCGCAAATCCAGGCCGCGAACAACGCAGTAATCGGCACCGTCAATAGTCACACAGGCGCTGTCGACGGGCGCGATCCGAAAGCTCTCAAACGTTCGCGGGTCCTTGGCGTCCCAGTAGAAAAGCAGCGTCCCTGGCGAGTTCGGATCGTCTTTGTCGGCGGGGATGAAACACCACGTCCCGCGGATCGCATCCCAGCCGGTCTTGGGCCCGCCGCGGGCGAAGATCTCCTTCGGGTCGCCCAGATTCGGATTGAAACCCTCCACATAGTGCCCCTCGGCCTCGACATAGGCCGGGAAAAAGGGACACGGCGTGGCGTAGACGCCTTTGGCGAATCCTTCGCCCCGGCGCCACTGAGGGTTCCAGGTCGAATGGTCGCCGTAAATCACCGCGCCGCCCTCGCCTTCCAACACGATCGGCGCCTCGGGTGTACCACCGGAAGTGAACCGGACCTGTTCGACGTACATACCCTTTGCCACGCGAACGATGTCGCCGGGCCCGGCCCTGTCCAACGCCGCCTGAATCGACTCACCCGGCGAGACGGTAATCACCATCCCAACCGTCCCGCAGCCCGCCGCAAGGAACAACGCCCCCAGCAGGAAAACCAAAACGAATGCGCACATGGCACGTACACCTCCACAGTTGGTGTCCACTGTCATAATCCCAGGACATCAAAAACACATCAGCCGACTTACCTCACACCGTCACCGGATTGCGAACCGATCAATCGTACCGGCCATATTCCTTCGCCGCGGCGACGAAGGCCATGATGTTGCCCCAAGGAACCTCCGGTTCGATGAAGTGCGTCGGGGCCATCATGTATCCGCCGCCGGCGCCGATCGTCCCCATCCGCAGCTTGACTTCGGCGGCGACGTCGTGGGGGGTACCGAACGGCATGGTCTTTTGGATGCTGATCGCCCCGGATAGCACGAGCTTGTCGCCGAACTGCTTCTTGATCCGGCCCGGGTCCATGCACTCCGGCTGGACGGGGTCGAAGATGTCGATCCCGGTGTCGATCATATCCGGGAGGAATTCCTGGCACATCCCGTCGGCGTGGTAGTAGTACTTTATGTTCGGGTCGATCCGGCGGATCGTCCGGCGGATCTTCTTGTGCGCCTCGCCGTACCAGTCGCGCCAGAACGCCCTGGAGACCATGGGCCCGCGCTGCGTGGCGCAATTGTCGCCGTTGTAGATTATGTCCGGGCCGCACCGCGCCAGCCCCTCCGCCTCGCCGCAAAGCAGGTCCACCACCTTGTCGTACAGGACGCGGATGAAGCTTTCGTTCACGGTCGCATCGACCATGAAGTTGTCCATCCCGCGAATGTTCCAGATGGTCTGGATCGGCCCGAGCGCAAAGCCCGCACCGAACGCATACCCGGCCTCATGGGCCTGTGCCGCGGCGACCTTCAAGTGCTCGTAACGGTACTGGGCGTCGATGTCCGGGTACGGATAGGACTCGAACTGCTCGACGGAATCGAACTTCGCCATCGGGTTGTACCGGTGGGCGAAGTGGTACGTATCGCACCCCACAAACAGCACGCCCCACTGGTTGAACCAGGAGTTTTCCGGCGGGTCTATATCGTGGAACTTCGTAAAGTCCGTCGTCAGCTTCGTCTTGGCCGCCTTATCCGCCTTGACGTCGAAATCAAAGTACGTGCGGTAGTCCCGCGTACCGAGCTGCCGTTCGCAGATGTCCATGTGCACCTCGGTCAGCTTGAAGCTGAACGGAACACGGTCGGGCTCCTTCAGGTTCAGCACCGCCTGGATTCGCTGGTGATGATTCATTGGTTCTCCCGGACAGTCCTTCGGATGGCTCGCCGCCGGCCCCGCGACCCGCCAATAACCGTCTCGGCACCGTGCTCATAGGCGCCGATGTCCGGGCCCTGGCCGTGATAATCCAGCGACACCGGATCGCCGTCAGCCCAGCGGATCGGCTTGGTGAGGGTCAACGTATTTGCGGCAATGTCGCGCCCCACCACGGCGACCG